>JBJOOI010000134.1:0-5365 GCA_046051375.1 Bacteroidota bacterium
ATAATAACCATTTCCTGTAGTGGCAAACAAGGCTCCATTGAAACTCCATTTGCTGTTGAATTTTTTGTTGTAAAAAAGCTGGTAATGCGTTTGGGAATAGTTGTCTGTTTCATTGTCGTATGGGTCTCCAGGTTTGTCCGTACCAGCACTGTTGAATCTCCTGTCAGTAGTCAACTGTTCTTCTGTAACTCCATACCAGGATTGATAGGTTTTTTCCTTTCCTGAAAATACATTCAGGCGCAAAGATGAGTTGGCGGTGATGCTGGCGGCAGACACATAAAACGACTTAAGGTCGCTGCTGGCCCTGTCTACATATCCATCACTTTTCAGGGAAGACAAGCGAACATCAAAAGTGTAACGCCCATTGATCAGGCCGCTTCCCGCCTTGAATGTGTTCTTTGATGTATTGTAGGATCCGATGCTGTTGCTCAGGGTTGCATAGGCCTTGTCCTGCACCTCATTGGTCAGCAGATTGACTGTTGCACCAAATGCACCACTTCCATTGGAGTGGTGGATGAAAGAAAGTCTGGCAGGTTGACCAAAAATACACCTTGTGATTCTGCATCATTGTACGCAATACCGTTTAGTGTGAAGTTGATGCGGCTGGCATCTGTACCCCTGATGCGCAAACCGGTATATCCCACACCGTTTCCAGCATCTGAATTGACAACCGTTCCTGGAACCTGGTTGAGCAAGAAAGGAATGTCTTGCCCTAAATTGTTTTTTTCGATATTTCTTTTGAGGATCAGGGATTGCGTAAAAGGATAATTCTTGCTGGCCCTGACTGCCCGAATTTCAATGGGCGACATGAGTCCAACCTTGATTTTTTCTCCGGTGCTTTGATCGATGCTGTCTTTTACGATGGCCTTTGATTGTGAAAAGGCGGTAGATCCAAGTAGGATCGTCAAGAAAAGGGTGGAAATTTTTTTCATTCCGTTTTTGTTTTGTGGCTGGATGAGCAGCCGGGTTTACAAAAACAGGAAAGGATTGAATGATGGTATTCTTCCTTCCCTGCGCAGGCATTATCCTGATCAGGTTCTACGGGTTTGATCTCAGCCCTGGAATCAACCAGAGCACCCCGGGAACGGAGCAAAATTATAGCATGATTGCTTTGCTTGCATCAATTTCACAGAAATTTATTTGCTTGTAACTTTTGTTGAGGTGCTTCGTTATACCTTTCAATATCTAAAATATAAATACATGAAGAAATTATCCCTGCTGATGTTATTGGTAATCATGAATGTTTTTGTGCAGTCACAAGACAAGATCATCATGAATGATCCCAATATTGCGAAACGGGAACCCGGTAGTTTTAATGCTGTTGTGGTAAGAGGACCCTTCAAGGTTTATTTTTCTGAAGGGAAAGAAAATGAAGTAGCCGTCAGCGCAAAGTCAGCATCTGTTCGTGACCATATTGTTACAAGGGTAGTGGACAATGAGTTGTTTGTTGAGCTGGACAAGGGATGGGCCAGCTGGCTGGGGCAAAGCCCGGATTTTCGTGTCTACCTTTCAGCCCCCTTGTTGAGGTCGGTAAAAGCTTCTGGTGCGGTAGACTTTTTGGTGGCAGATATCCTTAAGGCCAATCAGCTTGCTCTTACTTTTTCTGGAGCCAGCGATTTTACTGGTAAGCTGGATTGCAAAGAACTTATATTGGATTTTACCGGAGCTTCAGACATGGAAGCGATGGGGAATGCAGTGAGCGTTAATGCTGATTTTAGTGGTGCCAGTAAAATGTCTGCAGCAGCGTTGAAAACAACCAATGCCAACTTGAACGCAACGGGTGCTTCAAATATCAGGATCAGTGTTTCCGGCACTTTGAAGGCAAATGCTACAGGCGCAAGCAATATCACCTATTATGGCAATCCAACAGGCACCAATACTAGGGCTACCGGTGCCAGCAATATCAAGAAAGGAAACTGATTTGATCAAAAGTGTACTAAAAGCAAAAAGACAACCATTGGGTTGTCTTTTTTTGTTGCGAAGGCTGGGATCGAACCAGCGACCTTCGGGTTATGAGCCCGACGAGCTACCGCTGCTCTACTTCGCGATGTGGCTGCAAATGTACACCTAAATCTAATATGTTCAAAACAATTTTTACTGCGTTACCTTTGCAGGACTAACATGAGATCAGGATTTGTAAATATCATCGGAAAACCGAATGCGGGGAAAAGCACTTTGCTCAATGCCTTCATTGGAGAGAAACTGGCCATTGTGTCCTCCAAGGTGCAAACCACGCGGCACAGGATTCGGGCATTTTTGAATGGACCAGATTATCAGATTGTTTTTTCTGATACTCCGGGGGTGATAGAACCCAAGTACAAGTTGCATGAAAAAATGATGCATGCGGTAAAATCCAGCATGGAAGATGCAGATGTTTGTTTGTTGGTCGCCGATCTCAGGGACGACATGTTAGAGCTTGATAATATTTTTTCGTCCCTTAAAATAAAAACCAAAGCCATTCTTGTGCTGAACAAATGCGATATGGTAAAAAAAGACCGTATTGAAATGGCAGAAGCATATTTTAAGGACAAGCCTTACTGTAAAAAAATCATTACCATTTCTGCAGCCTCAAAGCTGAATATTGACCAATTACAAAATGCCATTATTGACATGTTGCCTGAAGGGGAACCCTTTTATGATCAGGAAGATCTTACTGATCTACCCACAAGGTTCTTTGCCGGTGAATTGATCCGAGAAAAAATCTTTGAGTTGTTTGATGAAGAGATTCCTTATCAAACAACAGTAATGATCTCGGCTTTCGAAGAAAAGACCACACTGATCAAGATTGCTGCAGAGATCATCGTGCAGCGCGAGTCACAGAAAGCCATTATTCTGGGAACAGGCGGGGTGATGATTAAAAAATTAGGAACCCTTTCGCGGCAATCCCTTGAAAGTTTCCTGGACAGCAAAATTTTCCTTGAGTTGCATGTAAAAGTGCGGAACAACTGGCGCAACAATGAGCTTTATCTTAACGAATACGGATACAATGCGTAACAACGGCTCTACACCTCTGCTCAAGTTCATTGTGATGAATCTTGTTGCTTTGTTATTGGGTACTTGCACAATTGCCCAAGCACAAGGTGGTATGTCTTATCTGCCTGTTCCTGATCTTAGCAATGCAGCGTATACCCTGGCTGTGCATGAAGTTAATTTCGAAGGAGTTTCCAATTTAGGTAAACAAAGATTGACCTATGATCAGGTAAAAGGAAGTCCCTTTTACAATGACGACTTTCAACAGGCTGAAATATTCATGGCCGATGGAAGAAGCCTTGGTCGATACATGGTCAAATTTAATTTGTTGACACAGGAGTTTCATTTTTTAGGAAAGGATAAGGCTGAGATGGTAGTGCCCAATGATCTTGCCAGGAAGATTGTGGTGTATGATAAATCAGATACATCTCTTCAAAGAGCTGTTTTTGTGAGGACTTTGGATTTTACATCATCCAGCGGTAAACCATTGGGCGAATATGCAGAGCAGTTGAATGACGGAAAGGCAATTTTGTACAAGGTGGAGAAGAAAAATGTTGTAACCGCGGATTCTCTTTTCGGCACATTGAAACGATATTATTTCGGCACAACATATGCTTATTTCATTGGCATAAATGGACGTGTAAATCAATTGAAAAAACTTTCCGAAGACGCTGTATTTACTGCCTTGCCTACAGTTGGCAAGTTGGAAGATTGGGCTAGGAAAAATAAAATAAACCTGAAGAGGGAAGAGGGCGTATTGGCATTGATGCAACAATGGAATGCTTCCTTCAACAATAAACGATAGAAAATAAAATTATGTCTGGATTTACAGTAGCAATAGTAGGAAGACCCAATGTGGGAAAGAGCACGTTTTTTAACCGTATGCTTGAGCAGCGGAAAGCGATAGTGGAAGATACACCTGGCGTTACCAGGGATCGCCAGTATGGCGTGTCTGAATGGAATGGAAAGACTTTCAATATCATCGATACAGGTGGATTTGTTCCCTTCGGCGTTGAGATATTTGAAAAGGAAATAAGGGAGCAGGTGATGATTGCGGTGGAAGAGGCCAATGCCATCATTTTCATGACAGATGTAACAACAGGAATTACTACGCTGGATGAAGCCATGTCAGATATCCTTAGGGTTTCCAAAAAACCGGTATTCCTTTCCGTTAATAAAGTCGATAACAATGCACGCCAGCTCGATGCTACAGAATTTTATGCACTGGGTTTTGAGCATACCCATTTTCTTTCTTCCATGTCTGGAAGTGGGACAGGGGAGTTGTTAGACGATATTGCATCACTCATTGACGCGGATGTGGAACTGCCAGATGAAAATCTACCACGTATTGCCATCATTGGGCAACCGAATGTTGGAAAGTCTTCACTGCTGAATGCAATGGTGGGGACGGAACGAACAATTGTGAGTGAAATTGCTGGAACCACGCGGGATACCATTCATACCCATTACAACCTGTTTCAAAAGGAGTTGATTCTCATCGACACGGCAGGTATCAGAAGAAAGACCAAGGTGCATGAGGATATCGAGTTTTACTCAGTAATACGTGCCATCAAGGCCGTGGACGAAGCGGACGTTTGCCTCATGATGATTGATGCTGAAAAAGGCATTGCCCAGCAAGACCTCAACATTTTTTCATTGGCGGTCAAAAAAGGAAAAGGAATCGTATTTCTTGTCAACAAATGGGATACCGTTGAAAAGGCTACCAATACTGCAAAAGACTACGAAAAAGAGCTTAAGGCCCGTCTGGCGCCTTTTACCGATATCCCTGTCCTGTTCATCTCTGCAAAAGAAAAAACCAGGGTATTCAAGGTAGTGGAAACCGCGTTGGAAGTGTATGAAAGCAGGAAGAGAAGGATCCAGACCTCTGTGCTCAATGAAGAGATGTTACCCGTGATTGAAGCATACCATCCTCCCGTAGTCAGGGGAAATTCAGTGAAGATAAAATTCATTACCCAACTGCCTACCGCTGTTCCCTCATTCGCATTTTTTACCAATTACCCGGATGATATCAAGGCGCCGTACAGGAATTATCTTGAGAACAAACTCAGAGAGAAATTCAATTTCAAAGGTGTTCCTGTCAGGATATTTTTCAGGAAGAAATAAAAAAAAGGAGGCGACTGGAAAGCCGCCTCACTTTTATTTATTAACCCAAAGTATACACTAGAATTTGTAATAGGCTGCCAACAAAAAGCTCGTTGCTGAGCCAGTTGCAGAACCTGATTTCGAAAAGAATACATTCTCTCCTGCAGACTCAAGGCGCAACTCAGGAACGATGGTGAATCCTCCAAGTTTGATATTGCCAGAGATGGTGTTGGCAAATATGCTTGCACCTGATTTAGCAGCACTCAATGCAGCCAATTGATTTTTATCGTTG
>JBJOOI010000135.1:0-4932 GCA_046051375.1 Bacteroidota bacterium
TTCATGCCTGGCAAACAAGGATTGCTTCACATCAGTGAAGTGAGTTGGAAACGCCTTGAAACACTTGATGGTATCCTCAAAGAAGGGGATATGGTCAGGGTAAAATTGATCGGTGTTGACCAGAAGACAGGTAAATTCAAATTGAGCAGGAAAGTGTTGATCCCCAAACCTGATTTTAATCAGAACGGTGGCGAACAAGCTTCCAACTAATATTAAAACGGCCGGCTTTTAGCCGGCTTTTTTCATGATGACATATTTAGAAATTCATTTTAACGAGATCAGTCCTGAGACAAGTGATGTATTGGTGGCTTTGTTGCCTGACCTGGGTTTTTCAGGGATGGAAGAAACAACAACCGGTTTGAAAGCCTATGCCACAGAAGGGCAGGTGGACATATCTGCCTTGGATACACTTTGTGCTGAATTGGGAATCCAATACACCAATGCTGTGTTGAAAGAAGAGAACTGGAATTCCAGTTGGGAATCCAATTTCGATCCAGTCATCCTTCCCGGCAAGATTCACGTCAGGGCTCATTTTCATCCTCCTTTGGAAGGTTTCGACCATGAAATCCTCATTACCCCTAAAATGAGTTTTGGCACAGGCCATCATGCTACCACCAGGATGATGATGCTGGGCATGCTTGAGATTGATTTCAAAGGGAAAGAGGTCCTTGATTTTGGGACTGGTACTGGAATTCTGGCCATACTTGCTGAAAGGCTTGGTGCCGCATCAGTTGAAGCCATTGACAATGATCATTGGAGCATTTCAAATGTGAACGAAAACATTCAGTTGAATGCTGCCAGCAACATCAATGTTGCTCTTGCAGAAAACTTGGATGAAGTTCGACCTTGTGATTTACTACTGGCCAACATCAACAAACATGTGCTCTTGGCGCATGCTGAATCCATGTCCAAGCTGTTGAGACCTCAAGGTTTTTTGTTGATCAGTGGTTTATTGGTCAACGATCAGGTTGATATTGAAGGGGCATTTACCCCATTGTTTGGTAAACCAATCAACCTTTATACAGACAATGGATGGATAGCTTTGGCCTTCAGAAAGGAGTTTTAACACCTCAGAAAGGGTGGTTTATTAATTTTTTATTAAATTTGTATCACCCTTAAAGCCAAAAAAGAGATGAACGAATTTTTATTGATCATATTGGCATACATGATTGGGTCTATCCCAACATCTGTTATCATCAGCAAAACCCAATTCAATATTGATATCAGGGATTATGGTAGCGGTAATGCAGGTGCTACCAATACTTTCAGGGTGCTTGGGTCAAAATGGGGTAGCATCGTCATGCTTCTGGATATGCTCAAAGGATTGGTGGCTGTCAAACTTGCTTTGCTTTTACCTTACTATATTACCAATGAATTTGAAAGAACCAATTTTCAGATTGGACTTGGTCTTGCCGCAGTGTTAGGTCATATTTTTCCAGTATGGGCAGAATTCAGAGGCGGAAAAGGTGTTGCGACTCTTTTTGGTCTGATCATTGCCATTTCACCATTGACAGCCTTGAGCTGTGTAACCATTTTCCTTTTGGTCCTCTACCTGACCCGTTTTGTATCGCTAAGTTCAATCATGGCAAGCATGGCTTTTCCGGTATTTATCCTCATCATTTTTAATGTAGACAATACTGCATACAGAATCTTTGCCATTGCCGTTGCCTTGCTTGTTATCCTGACCCACCAGAAAAACATCGGCAGACTTCTTTCAGGCAGTGAAAGCAAAGTGCCAATTTTCAAAAACCGCGATAGAAGAAAGTCAAGGCGAAACAGCCAGGATATTTAATATTTCTTCTTTTTTCTGCATGGCTTTTAAAATCTTATTAAAGAAGCACTAGTTATGTGGAAAAAATGTTAATTTTGTCATCCCAAACCAAAACTTCCAACAAATGCTAATCAACATTTTTGACAGGCTTCAGCTTTGTGAGGAAAAGAACGTTCTTGTTCAAGGAATTCCCTCCACATTGGAAAAATTTTTTACCAAACTTTCCTTTGCCAAAAACGTGACACCACTGTTGAAAAGCAGGAAGATTGATTTTGCATTGGTTTTTGCATTGAACTACAACCAGCTATCCCTGATCCTCAAAGATGTTCTTCCTGCATTGCGATCAAAAGGAAAACTTTGGATTGCTTATCCCAAACCAACTTCAAAAATTGTCAGTGACCTCAACCGCGATTGCAATTGGGAATGCCTTCATGCTACTGGGTTTACAAAGATTGATGAGGTAGTGATTGATCATGTTTGGACAGCACTGAGGTTTTGCACTGAATCTGTCAATGCTGTTTGTGAAGAGGTTGATATTTCTCTACTCGATATGGATGCAACCGTTAAAGATGTGATGACAAAATCATCCCGCAAAGTTTCTGCCGTTTCTACCATGTAAATTGTTTTCAAGAGGGTCTGAAAGATTATTTATCCTTTCTTTCTGCCATCCATGTTAAAATACAAACAGTTACCATTCCATCGTTTTTAAATCCTTGATTTATGCTACATTTGAGCACGTAAAGCATAATACAATGGGTATAGGTTGGTTGATTTTTATTGTTGCAACAGCAGGATTTCATGCAGGACTTTATGGGATGTTTAAAAAGGCCGGTATTGATGGCTGGAAGGCCTTGGTGCCCTTTTACAATACATGGCTGATGGTGAAAAAAATGGACCTGAAAACCCATTGGTTTTTCTTTCAGCTTATTCCCATCGCTGGCCAATTCGTAACCATCTGGCTTTGCATCAAATTCGTAGAGCATTTCGGAAGGTTTTCAGTGATTCACCACGCCGCAACAGTATTCATTCCTTTTATTTATTTTCCTTACCTCGGATTTTCTAAAAATGAGCGATATGCAGGCATTCCTGTTGTAAAGAATTATCAAAAATCTGCAACAAGGGAATGGATTGATGCTGCAGTATTTGCCATCGTTGCCGCAACCATCATTCGCACATTTGTTTTTGAAGCCTACGTCATCCCCACTGGTTCAATGGAAAAGACCTTGCTGGTCAATGACTTTCTATTTGTCAGCAAAACAAGTTATGGACCCAGGATTCCCAATACGCCTCTTGCATTTCCATTTGTCCACCATACCCTTCCTATTGGTACTTCAAAGTCATACCTAGAATGGATCAGTCTTCCCTACCAGCGATTTTTTGCCAATCCCATCAAAAGAAATGATGTGGTTGTGTTCAACTATCCTGTGGGAGATACTGTAATCAGGGAATTCCAGTCTGAGATCAATTATTATGACTACCTCAGGGCCTACGAATCCCGGGGTGGAACAAGGGACATGTTGTTTGCCGAAAGGGATGACATCATTTCAAGACCAGTTGACAAAAGAGAAAATTTCATCAAGCGTTGTGTTGCCATCGCCGGCGATACTTTGTTCATCAGAAATGGCACCTTGTATGTCTCCAATACTGTAAACCCAATACCACCGGCTTCTGAAATGCCTTACTATGTTACCCTGAACGGAAGTGGTTTCTTTTCTGATGAGTTCATCAAAAATGAATTGAACATTGATCCTCAGGATCCGGAGCAGCGTGATCTCCTGCAAATGCAGGACAAGCCCAATACCTACAGGCTTACCCTCACGCCATCCCAATTGAAACAGGTTGAATCCTTTCCATTTGTGGTAAAAGACTCCATCATGCCAGACCTCAATTCAAGTGGTTTTGGCAATACTTTTCCTTATGATACTGCCCAATTCAAATGGAGTGAAGACAATTTTGGCCCCTTGTGGGTTCCTCAAAAAGGAAAGTCAATTGAGCTCAATAAATGGAATATTGCTCTTTACAAAAGGGTGATTGATGTCTACGAAAACAATGAATGGGAGGAGCGTGATGGAAAGATTTTGATCAATGGAAAGACTGCTACATCCTACACATTCAAAATGAATTATTACTGGATGATGGGAGACAATAGACACAATTCCCAAGATTCAAGGTTCTGGGGTTTTGTGCCAGAAGACCATATAGTAGGCAAAGCTTCCATGATCTGGTTCAGCTGGCAGAATGGCCCAAGATGGAACAGGATATTCAAGTCCATCAAATAAACACCTTCAACCCAAACCCATGGACACCAGAAACATCAACATCAGTTTCAAGGTACATGCCAATGCATCTGCATTGAGCGATGCAGACCATGATCTTGTGCTTCGGGCAAGGGAAGTGGCTGCTACAGCCTATGCGCCTTACTCAGGCTTCAGGGTTGGTGCTGTTGCCCGTATGCCGGATGATAAGCTGGTGATGGGTACCAACCAGGAGAATGCCTCTTATCCCATTGGTATCTGTGCAGAAAGGGTATTGCTTGCTGCTATATCTTCCATTTCTCCCGGTCTTCCCATTGAAACCATGGCCATTACTTACCAGAGTGATGCAGTTGATACATCAGAACCCATTGCACCTTGTGGCATGTGCAGACAGGCCCTGGTTGAATTCGAGTCAAGGTTCAATACACCAATGCGTTTGTTGCTGACCGGATCAATAGGCGAAGTTTTTGAATTTGAAACCCCCTCCGACCTTTTGCCGATGGCATTCAAGCATTATCATTTGGGCAAATAAGCCCTATTATTTGCTTATCTCACCTGTAATAAAGCGAATAGCAGTTGCTGCTATCTGGGCCCTGTATTGGGCATTGATATAACGATCTTGTGCTTCAATCAGGCTCAGCTGAGCCTGCCTCAGTTCAATGGAATTGCTTTGAAGCTTTTTAAATCGTTCTGTAGAAATGAAATTATTTTCTTCAGCCAGTTTCACATTGCTTTCTTCAACCTGGGATACTGAAACTGCATTCTGGTATTCCTGAAATGCAATCAGCAAATCCCGTTGTAACAACGAACGCAGCTGCTCTGTTTGCAACTCCTGTCTTTTCTGTTGAATGCTGTTGACTTTCAATTGGGTTTTATTGATATTGCCATTGAATATCGGAATGCCAA
>JBJOOI010000136.1:0-5908 GCA_046051375.1 Bacteroidota bacterium
ATGCAATGTCATTGGATTCAGCAAAATCAAGGATTTCAGCTCTTTTGGCAAACAACAAAGGCCTGATCAAATTACCTGCTTTCAACTGCATGCCATGCATCCCGGCCATTCCTGTTCCCCTGAAGAAATTCATGGCAATAGTCTCCGCCTGATCATCAGCATGGTGAGCAGTGAGCAAATACACATGCTTATGTTGCTTTTGACGGGCCTCGATTACAGTGTCAAACCACTCATACCTTAGCATACGGGCCACTTCCTGCACCCCCTTTCCCATTGTTAATACTGCTGCTTTGGTATCAAAAGATTGAACTTGGCAAGGCAGACCCATAGACTGGGCCAGCGAACGCACGAAATCCTCATCCCTTTTGCTTTCTTCGCCCCTCAGATTAAAATTACAATGGAGGATTTCGACATGTTGATGCATCCGTTGCAAGAGGGTTGCCAATACCACAGAATCAACACCACCACTGCAAGCCAGGAGCAACAAATCTCCCTCTTTCCACAGACTGTTGCTGTTTACATGATCCTGAAATCGTGATTGCAAAACCATCTCTCCCATCTTGTTGTTCCTTCCAATCATAGATCAAGTTCATCTTTTAACTGCGACAATGCCCCTTTCAACTCTCGGAGATCATTCTCTGCTTTGATCTTGCCAGCGATGATGATTCCCTTTTCATAAATTTTCAAAGCATGCTCATGTTCACCAAGTTGCTCAAATAATTTACCCAAATGATAATAGGTGCCGGAATGGTTTTCATCAACAGCCAGCAAGGATACCATGGCCTCCACAGCCTCATGAAAACGCTCAAGCTTGATCAGCTCCATGGCAAGGGCATGCCTGCTGAACATATCCTCAGGATACTTTTCTATAAATGTTTTCAGCCGTGAAATGCGGTCCATTGTATAAAAGGTTGAATCAAATCTGGCAAATACAAAAATAGCCTTCGTGGAGTACAACACGAAATTTGGCCTAAAACTGGCGATGATCATGCATCCACATGAGGTTTGGCATGCCAAAGTTCATTCAGGCGGTGAAGGAATTGGAATAATTTTACCTTAAATTTGTCCCTGATATGAGAAAGATAGAACTGGAAATCGTTGCACTCTCCCACTCCATCACACAAAGCAATTCATATGCTGTTGTGTTGCCCAGGCGATTGCGGTTGCGCTTGAAAAAATGAAGCCTACCAGGCCGCTTACGCACGACCTGATGAAAAATTTCATGTTGGCTTTCAATGTTGACTTGCATGAAGTCATCATTTCAGATCTTCAGGAAGGTATTTTTTATTCTAAACTGCTTTGCAGTACTGAAGCCGATACAGTTGAGATTGACTCACGCACTTCCGATGCGTTGGCCATGGCCGTAAGGTTTGGATGCCCGATTTATATTTATGAAAACATCTTTGATGTAGCAGGTGTAGAAAATCCTGAACAGAGTGCATCGGCAACACAGGTTAAATCGATTGCTTCAGAAGGCAATGGCAATACAGACATCAAAAGCCTTCCGCTGGATGAGCTGCATACCCTGTTGAACGAAGTTTTGGAACAGGAAGATTATATCCGTGCAATTGCCATCCGTGACGAGATCAATTCACGCAAGAAATAGGTCATGCCATGATCTGTTTTCCCAATGCAAAAATCAATCTTGGTCTGCGCGTAACCTCCAAAAGGGAAGATGGATTCCATGATCTTGACACCATATTTTTCCCCGTTCCGTTGAATGATGTCCTTGAAGTCATCACCCCATCAACGGGTTCAGCTGATGCTGTAACCTTCACGCATTCTGGTATTCCCATCCCAGGAGACGAGTCATCGAATCTCTGCATCAAGGCTTACTATCTGCTCAAAAAAGACTATCCCGATCTCCCTTCCATCCTCCTTCACTTGCACAAGCATATTCCAATGGGTGCTGGCTTAGGAGGAGGCTCATCAGACGGCGCTTTTATGCTCAAGCTTCTGAATGATAAATACAAGCTTGGTATCGGGGCTGAACAACTACAAAAATATGCCCTTGCATTGGGCAGTGATTGTCCTTTTTTCATCATCAACGAGCCTGTTCAGGCAACCGGAAGAGGTGAAATCATGCAGCCCATCTCCTGCACATTGTCCTCCAAAACTATGGTTTTGGTCTGCCCTGGCATCCATGTAAACACTGCAGATGCATTCAGGAAAATCAAGCTTTCACCCGATGCACCCAGTTGTGCATCGGTCATTGAAACGCCCATCCAAGCCTGGAAAGACAACCTCATCAATGACTTTGAAGAACCGGTATTCAATGCTTTTCCTGAGATTGCAAACATCAAGGAAAAATTATACGATGCCGGAGCATTGTATGCATCGATGACAGGCACTGGATCCACTGTTTATGGCATATTTGAGTCAAGCCCATCCATGAAGGATTTGTTCCCTTTACATTATCAACTGGTAAGCATTTTATTGTAAATGATCTTGGGATTAGGCTTTTGCATTTCATCACAGGATTAACTAACTTCATGCAATGTTTTTAACGATGCATCTTTCCACTGCCTTCCTCTCTGCCAATCTTGACCTGCTGAACCATTAGCAACAGTACCCAACCGACTTGGCTTCTGAGCCAGGCATCTATTTTTAAAGTTGGGTGGCACTGAACATGCCATCATTTCATTCATCTTCCAGTTAATGGACTATCATGCACAATTCCCAATATTATATTGACCTTGAGGACTCCTATGGTGCGCACAATTATCATCCCATTCCTGTTGTCATTTCAAAAGCCTCAGGCGTTGAAATGTGGGATGTGGAAGGCAAAAAATATTATGATTTTCTCAGCGGTTATTCTGCAGTTAACCAGGGGCATTGCCACCCCCGCATCATCAAAGCCCTTACTGATCAGGCTTCCAGATTGACACTCACCTCCAGGGCATTTTACAATGACCGGTTGGGTGAATACGAACAATTCATCACCCAGCTTTTGGGTTATGATAAATTGCTGCCCATGAACACGGGTGCAGAGGCAGTGGAAACAGGCATCAAATTGGCCAGAAGATGGGCCTATGATGTAAAAGGCATCGAGGAAAACAAGGCAAGAATCATTGTCTGTTCAGAAAATTTTCATGGCAGGACCAGCACCATCATTTCATTCAGCACAGACCCTTCTTCCCATAAAAGGTTTGGTCCCTTCATGCCCGGATTCGATGTCATCCCTTACAATGATCTTGAAGCGCTTAGGGTGGCATTGGAAAACAAAAATGTTGCAGGATTTCTGGTAGAACCCATCCAGGGTGAAGCCGGAATAGTCATGCCCGACAAAGGATATCTTTCTAAAGCTAAATCATTGTGCGAAGCGGCAAATGTGTTGTTTATCGCGGATGAAATTCAGACCGGGCTCTGCAGAACAGGAAAAATGCTTTGCTGTGACCATGAAAATGTAAAGCCCGATATTCTTTTGCTGGGCAAGGCACTTAGCGGAGGAACCTTTCCAGTCAGTGCCGTTCTTTCCAGTAATGAAGTGATGCTCACCATCAAACCTGGAGAACATGGTTCAACGTTTGGGGGAAGCCCGTTGGCCAGCATTGTGGCCACCGAATCGCTGAAAGTGCTTGTTGAAGAAAACATGGCTGAAAATGCGATAAAAATGGGGGATTTGTTGAGGGCTGGTCTTGCCACCATCCAATCACCTTTGATTGGTGAAATCCGGGGGATGGGTCTGATGAATGCCATCGTCATCAACCATCAAAATCCTGATGCTGCCTGGATCATCTGTGAGACTTTCATGAAAAACGGATTATTGGCAAAACCCACCCATGGCGACAAAATCAGGTTGGCACCTCCACTGGTCATCAGTGCCAAGCAGGTTGAAGAAGCCATTGCCATCATCGACAAATCCTTGAAGGAATGCATTGTTTAGGGGTTTAGTTGTAAATTTGCTTTCAATTTTGAACGCATGAGTGAAGAAAGATCGCTGAATTTCCTGGAAGAAATCGTAGAAGCTGACCTTGCCGCAGGAAAGCATGTGGAGATCCATACCCGATTCCCTCCAGAGCCCAATGGCTATTTGCATATCGGTCATGCGAAAAGCATTTGCCTGAACTTTGGACTCGCAGACAAATATGGTGGGAAAACCAACTTGCGTTTTGATGATACCAACCCAGTTACAGAAGACACTGAATATGTAGACTCCATCAAAGCCGATGTAAGGTGGCTGGGGTTTGATTGGGAAGAAGAGCATTATGCATCAGACTATTTCGACCAATTGTATGCATTTGCGGTTGAGCTGATCAACAAGGGCCTGGCCTATGTAGATGACCTGAGTGCAGAACAGATTGCCACCATGAAGGGTACGCCCACCGAACCTGGTAAAGAAAGTCCCTTCAGGAACCGGAGCATCGAAGAAAACCTTTCCCTTTTCACCTCCATGAAAAATGGGGAATACAATGACGGCGAAAAAGTATTGCGTGCGAAAATAGACCTTGCATCCCCCAACATGCACATGCGCGACCCGATCATGTACAGGATCAAGAAAACACACCATCACAGGACCGGCGATACCTGGTGTATCTACCCCATGTATGATTTTGCCCATGGACAATCCGATTCCATTGAGAACATCAGCCATTCGATCTGTACGCTGGAGTTCGAAGTACATAAGCCCCTGTACAATTGGTATATCGCCCAATTGGGCATCTTCCCCTCCAATCAATTTGAGTTTGCCAGGCTCAACCTTACCTATACCGTGATGAGCAAGAGAAAACTCCTGCAACTGGTACAGGAAAACCTTGTAGACGGATGGGACGATCCGAGGATGCCCACGATTTCTGGTCTCAGAAGAAGGGGCTATACTCCCCTGTCGCTGAGAAATTTCTGTGAAAGGATTGGAGTACAACGAAGGGAAAACATCATTGATGTGGGACTCCTTGAATTTTGTGTGAGAGAAGACCTTAACAAGACTGCGCTTCGCAGGATGGTGGTTTTGGATCCTATCAAATTGATTATTACCAATTATCCAGAAGGACAATCAGAAATACTGAAAGGTGAAAACAACCCTGAACTGGAAGACAATGGCGGTTACCGTGACCTTCCTTTTGGAAGAGAGTTGTGGATTGAAGCCGAAGATTTTATGGAGGAAGCCCCGAAAAAATGGTTCAGGCTTGCACCAGGAAACAAAGTCAGGTTGAAAAGTGCCTACATCGTCAGCTGTACTGGATTTGAAAAAGACGCGTCAGGAAAAGTTACTGCCGTGCATTGTGAATATATACCTGAAAGCAAGAGTGGACAGGACACCTCCGGAATAAATGTAAAAGGCACAATGCATTGGATATCAGCAGAAAAAGCAGAGACAGCTGAAGTAAGACTTTACGATCGCTTGTTTCAGGTGGAAGATCCCTCCAGTGAAGAGGGCGATTTCAAATCGTATATGAATCCCAACAGTCTTGAGATCATAGAAGGAGCCAAGATTGAACCCTCACTGTTGGAAGCCCAACCTGGAGAACAATTCCAATTCATCAGAAAAGGATATTTTACATTGGACAACAAACTTTCAGCTTCAGGTAAATTGGTTTTCAACAGAACCGTTACCCTTAAAGATGCATGGAGCAAGGAAATGAAAAAATAGAGACCAATTGGATTCTCTGTACTAAAGAAGGCATTTAATTTTTCTGCTCTTCTATCCTATTGGTATTCCCCTCTGGCAGAAAAGCCATGATGAAAATCAGGATGGAACAGACAAGCATGAGGTATAACCCTATTTGCTTTTCTGGACAATAGCCCCTGTAGCAGGAGCCAAACAACAGAAAATTTTTGATAGCATAGGCAACATTCAATCCGCCTGCCAAAAAAGCCGTTCTCTTCAACCACAATACCTTGACAAAAGAACAAGCAGTGGTGATTCCTGCCATAATAAGCAGGAGCTTGCCGGGCTTTCCATACATGT
>JBJOOI010000137.1:0-4895 GCA_046051375.1 Bacteroidota bacterium
ATCAGGACAGATGCCATATTCTTTTAAAATGATTTCTATCTTTATGGAATGAAAAAGATATTCTTCCGCCTGCACTCAGCCCATCTGTTCATGTTATTGATGCTGGTCTTCTTGTCCTGCCTGGCAACAGCACAGATCAATCCCTACCAATACGATATCAACAAAATGGCCAATGGCAACAAAGGGGCGGTTTCATCGGCTCACCCGCTCTCCAGCCAGGTGGGCCTGGAAATCCTCAAAAAAGGGGGAAATGCATTTGATGCTGCCATCGCCACACAATTGGCCCTGGCAGTCGTTTATCCGGGAGCAGGAAATATCGGCGGCGGTGGATTCCTGGTTGCTTATACAAACAAAGGGAAGGCCATTTCCATTGATTACAGGGAAAAGGCCCCGGGAAGCGCATCCCGCGATATGTACCTCGACAAAGATGGTAATCCTTTGCTGAACCTCAGCCAGAATGGCCATCTGGCCAGTGGCGTGCCAGGAACAGTTGCTGGGCTTTTTGCATCCCACAAATACGGCAAACTTGGATTTGCAGCACTGATCCAACCGGCCATCGATTTGGCCGAAAAAGGATTTGTGATCACTGCCGCTGAAGCCAGGTCTTTGAATGGCAGCAAAACTGCTTTTGTAAAATACAATACGGTTCGTCCTGCATTCGTAAAAGACAATGCCTGGAAAGCAGGCGACACGCTGGTACAAAAGGACCTGGCCGCAACGCTTTCAAGGATTCGTGACAATGGCATGAAAGGATTTTATGAAGGAGAGACTGCCAGGCTGATCACAGAAGAAATGAAAAGAGGTGGAGGAAAAATCAGTTTGGAAGACCTGAAAAATTATACTGCAGCAGAAAGGGACCCCATCATTTTTGACTACAAAGGCCATACCGTGATTGGCATGCCCATGCCCAGCAGTGGTGGGCTGCTGATGCAGCAAATGATGAAAATGATTGAAGACAGGGACATCGCAGCCATGGGATTTCACTCTTCGGCAGCCGTGCAACTGATGATTGAAGTGGAAAGGAGAGCTTATGCAGACAGGGCAGAATTCATGGGAGACAAGGACTTTGTAAAAGTACCTGTGAAGACCCTTTCAAGTGAAACATACCTGAAAGAAAGAATGAAGGATTTCATTCCTGGCAAGGCAACACCGAGTGATATGGTAAAACCGGGCAAAGTCAATCCTGAGAGTGATGAAACCACACACTTGTCTGTGGCAGACCAATACGGGAATGTTGTCAGTGTTACCACAACCCTCAATGGCGGTTACGGATCAAAGACTGTTGTTGGCGGTGCCGGTTTCTTGCTGAACAATGAAATGGATGATTTCAGTGTAAAGCCAGGTGTTCCGAACATGTTTGGTGCCGTTGGCAAAGAAGCCAATGCGATTGCGCCTGGAAAAAGGATGCTCAGTTCCATGACTCCAACTGTGGTGCTCAAGGACAAGAAACCCTGGCTGGTAGTAGGCACTCCCGGAGGTACAACAATACCCACTTCAGTTTTTCAAACGCTGGTAAATATCATCGACTTCAAACAATCCAGCCTTGATGCTGTCAATAATCCGAAGTTTCACCACCAGTGGCTTCCAGACCAGGTGATGGTTGAAAATGATTTCCCAAAAAGCCTGCAAACTTCATTGGAAAAAATGGGATACGCTTTCACCAACCGTGGTCAAATTGGAAGGACTGAAGTAATCAAATTAGAATGGAGTGGGAAGAAGTTAAAGTCGATAGAAGCTGTAGCGGATAAGCGGGGCGATGATCATGCAGCTGCCTATTGATATTTTTCAGCTTCAATTAACTTTTAATTCCTTTGGCAGACGCCATTCTCTTGTGGGGATTGGTTAACTTTACCTCAAACTCCTCCTCTGAGAAAAGCAGCTAAAATAGTCTCCTTTGTTTTGGGCGGCATCATTTTGTTGGTGCTGATCTTTTGGCTGCTTATCCAAACCCCCTATTTTCAAAACAGGCTTGTGGATTATGCCACCAAAACCATCCGCAAAAACCTGAACATACCCATCAGCATTGGTTCAGTAAAATTCTCCCTTTTCAACAAATTCTCCATCAATGACGTATTGGTGAGGGACCGTTCAAAAGACACCCTTCTGTATGCCGGCAAGATCAGGTTAAACATCAACGACTGGTTTTTCCTGAAAGAAGACATTGCTGTCAGTTATGCAGGACTGGAAAATATTTACATCAATACCTACCGAAAGGACAGCACCTGGAACTACAAGTTCATCATGGATGCATTTTCTTCAGGAAAGTCGAGCAATGGAAAGCCCTCTGCACTGAAGCTCAGCATCGCTTCATTGGATTTAAAAAATATCAGGTATAAGGTAAAAGACCAATGGCGTGGCGAAGACCAGGAACTGAAAATAACCAAGCTTCTTCTCTCTTCAGCCTTCATCGACCTGAAGCACAAAAAAATTCAGCTCAACCAGCTGACCATCAACCAACCCGATTTTGGCCTTCACCAATATACTGGCAGAAGGCCCAAGTCCCTGATCCCCCAAACAGAAAAAAGGATCAACGGAACATTGTACTGGAATCCGGGACAATGGAAAATCAGTGCCAAGACCATCAGCCTGCAAAATGGAAATTTTAAAAGCGATCTTGAAACCAGCAGAAAAGCCTACGACTATTTTGATGGCGCCCACCTGCATTTTTCAGACATCACCGGAAGCATCAATAACCTGGCATTGAACAACGACACTTTGTCGGGACAGATCGCGCTCAAGACAAAAGAACGAAGTGGCTTCGAAGTAAAGTCTTTGCAGGCCCAATTAAAGATGGACCCTACCATCATGGCCTTCACCGACCTTTCCATAGAAACCCCTTACAGCAAAATTGGCAACGCCTTTTCCATGGGCTATGATTATTTCACAGACGACATGGCCGACTTCATCAACAAGGTCAGGATGGAAGGCAATATTACGAACAGCACCGTGAGCCTCAAGGATATAGCGTTTTTTGCCCCTGCCCTCAAGGATGAAAACATCCGCCTGGGACTGAATGGGAAAGTGAAAGGTCTCGTAAATAACCTGGCTGCAACAGGGATGAGGATTGAATACGGCGACCTCACTGCCCTATCGGGCGAACTGCAGATTGAAGGGTTGCCTGATGTTGCAGCGACCAGCTACAGGCTGACCAATGCAACAGCCATCAGTTCATCCAAGGACCTGTATACCCTGGTGCCCAGCCTTAAAAAATCATTGGGCATTGATCTTACGCCCATGGGTGCGATCAGCTTCAAGGGTGATGTGATGGCCAAGGGAGAGAATATGGACATCAAGGGTTTATTGAGTACGGCATTGGGGAGTGTTAACACCATTACAAACCTGAAGCAGATAGGGACGAATGCGGTGAATGTTAACAGTTCAGGAACCATCAATGGATTGGAGGCAGGGAAACTCCTGAAAATAGAGCAGCTTGGGACTGTTGCAGGAAAATTCAGTGTTTCAGGGAATGCCAAGGCCGGAATCAATTTTAATGCGAACCTCAGCAAGCTGGCCTTCAACCAGTACAATTATACTGACCTCAATGCAAGGGGAAGTTACCTGAATGATATCCTTGAAATGGCAGTGGATATTGATGATAAAAACCTGATCGCCGCATTGTCTACCAGGATCAACCTTGTTGGCAAAATGCCCAGAACCATTGTGGATGCTCAAATTCACCTCTCTGACCTGCAAGCGCTGAAACTGACCAGCATGCCGCTTACTTTTTCAGGGAAAACACAGATGGATATCACTGGAAATGATCCTGACAACATCAATGGCATTGCCCGTTTTACAGACCTGAGTGTGTTCAAGGAAAACCAAGCCTTTATCTTTGACAGCCTCACTTTCAGGGCTGAACAGATAGAGGATTACCGATCCCTATCGTTGGTTGGAAAGGATATTGATGCCAAAATGCAGGGGCACTTTGAATTTGCAGAACTACCAGCCACTTTTAACCAATATTTCAGCAGCTACTATCCCCTCTATTTCAAAAAATCTGCACCTCCTAAAAAGGACCAGGACCTCTTCTTTAGCTTTGAGCTTAAAAACGCCACATCGATTTTACAAATTCTCGATAATGGTGTAAGTGGCATGAACTACAGCAACATCGAAGGCACCATCGATACCAAGAACAATCAATTCGGTCTTACGGCAACCATCCCAAAACTTGTCTATAAAAACCTTTCGGTGTATGACTTTGAAATGAACGCTGCTGGTGGAGCAGACAGCCTGGTGATTGCCTCGAAAACAAGTTCGGTTGTTTTTAATGACAGCCTGTTTTTTCCGAACAATGAAATAAAAATCAGGTCTTCAAAAGATGTTTCCGCAGTTGACATCAATACTTTTTCTGAGTCCTCTCAATACGGGGCTAAACTTTCTGCTTCTGTCAACAACCTGAAAGATGGCATACTGGTTCATTTCAATCCATCTTCACTTGTGTTCAACGAAAAAACATGGAACATTGAGAAGGATGGCGAGGTCTTGATCAGCAAAGCCAAATTTGATGCCAGCAATTTCAGGCTCACCAATGGTGAACAATCGATTGGACTGATCACGCTCCCACCTGCTGCAGACAGGGAGCAGACCATCATCCTTACCCTGGAAAAGGTTAACCTGGGCGAGCTTCTCCCCTTTGTACTGAAGGAGCCCAGGATACAGGGCATCACCTCCGGGGACTTGACCATTGAAGACCCATTCAATAACCTCAAACTTTACCTCAATGCACAGACGGATAAAACAAGGTTCGAGAATGACTCCATTGGCATGACATCCATCAACGCATTTTGGGACAGCAAAGAAAAACGGGCCAGTTATTTTCTTGAATCAGATAATCCCAATTATCAATTTGGAGTCAAAGGCAAACTTGATCTGAAAGACAGCAGCCAGCAACAGAT
>JBJOOI010000138.1:0-4891 GCA_046051375.1 Bacteroidota bacterium
TTGGAAGGATCTTTTCCGCTGAAAGCTCCACCGCCATGTGCACCTTTTCCGCCGTAGGTATCAACGATGATTTTTCTACCTGTCAGGCCTGGATCACCGTGTGGTCCACCAATGACGAATTTTCCAGTTGGGTTGATATGGTAGGTAATGTTGTTGAATAGTTTTTGAACGTCTTTTTTGCACTTGGCCTTTACGCGAGGAATAACGATGTTGATGATATCATTTTTGATGGTATCCAACATTTTCTTGTCGCTTTTAGAAAAGTCATCGTGTTGTGTAGATACAACAATGGCATCAATCCTCAGCGGTTTGTCATTATCGTCATACTCAATGGTAACCTGGCTTTTTGCATCTGGGCGCAAATAAGGCATTTTGCTTCTTTTCTCCCTTCTGATATCTGCCAATTCAATGAGAATTTTGTGGGCAAGATCCAAAGCCAAAGGCATGAGGTTCTCGGTTTCGTTGGTTGCATAACCAAACATCATTCCCTGATCTCCAGCTCCCTGATCTTCTTTCTTTTTGCGTTCAACACCCCTGTTGATGTCTGCAGATTGTTCATGAATAGCAGACAGAATACCACAGGAGTTGGCCTCAAACATATATTCACTCTTCGTATATCCAATCTTGGAGATGACATCGCGGGCAATTTTTTGTACATCAAGTGTACAATTGGCCTTGACTTCTCCAGCAAGTACAACTTGTCCTGTAGTTACCAAAGTTTCACAGGCCACCTTGGCCATTGGGTCAAAAGCAAGAAAATTATCAATCAGCGCGTCTGAAATTTGATCTGCTACTTTGTCAGGATGTCCTTCGGAAACGCTCTCTGATGTAAATAGGTATGGCATGATGTTGTTTTGATTTATGCAAATATAATATGAAAATCAAAGCCTAGAATAAACAACCCTGAATTTCATTTTTTTGGAGGAATGGTTTCCACCTCCAAGCACTACATTTCCCCTGGCAAGATTATTGAGTGCAAATGTGATGAAGAGGTCTTCATAACGAAGACTGTATGGAGCAGTTAACCTCAACTGAAAATTGGGATTGTTTTTGGTAATGATACCCTGGAGGTACCTTGTAAGGTTCATGTTGTAAGAAGACAAAAATTGACCGGAATTATCAGAAATGTACTTCCGCTGTCCTCCAAAAATAAATGATTCGAATTTGCCATTGACAAAAGCATCAGACAGGAAAGGATAGTATTTTTTATTGGCAGAATCCAACATCTCAGCGTAAAGGTATTCTGGGGTTTGGAAAATATTGGGGCGTCTTCCAGGAGTAGATACCTCTTGCATAGATAGTTGGGCAAGATGAACCATTACATTTCCCTTTTTTTGTTTGAATTCATCCAATCCAGGGATTTTGAGCATTGTATAAGTTCCAGGGGCAGCCTGAAGGTAGATAAGACTATCGCCTCTTGGTTTTGTACCAAGATGACGTGGCGCTTCACTGCCTGTGTAGTTCCTGACAATATGGTTGGCAGCAGCTCCGGGAATCCCATTGTTAAAAATGAAATTTTTGAACGTAGTATCCGGTTTACCCGATTTCGTATAACGATAATAAATGCGAAGTTGTGTAGCCGTATCACTCATGGCAAAACTCATGAGGGCATTGGCATTGGTACCGCTGGTCTGAGGGACAAGTGCAAAACCTTTGAGGAAGTCACGGTAAAGAGAATCGGATTTGTAAGGACTTAAGCCGGTGGTATCAAACGACAGAAGAGCCCTTGCAAAAGAATTGTTGAGCCTGATACGCAACTGGTTGTTCAGGCTCTGACGGAAAAGAATCAATGAGTCATTCAACACAGAGGGAGCAAAGGTTTTGGTACCGATCAATTCTCCAAACTGAACTGATTTGTTGGTCAAATATGCTGAATCTGATTTCAATTTTTCAGAAATGCGGTGAACATTGATCGTATGTAGGGCATTGGTATCTCCGAATGTATTGGTCCATCTCAGGCAAAGCACAGCTGAATCAAGGAATAGGCTGTCAGCAACATTTTCAAAAAAGAAAGGATAATTGGCAGGTTTTAACTCCATAAAAATGGAAGCAGTAGTTTTGCCAAACTGTGGGTCATTGGAAATATGACCAAGAATAAATTGTCCTGCATTGCCATTGATATCTCTTCCCAGACGGGGAACGAGGGAATCTGGTGTTTGAAATGTAGAAGCAATCACTTCAAATGTGGTATCAAATGTTATGACATTGTCTATGGCCGGAAGAAGGCCTGCTCCAATATCTGTACCTTTAATTTTGGTACAATTTGAAAAAAAAGCGATGGAAAAAACAAAAACCAGGATTTTCAACAAACTTCGATATCTCACTTAATTAAATTTAACGTTTCCTGCTGATTAATTACTTATTTGCAAGGTCGCCATACAATTGTAAATACTCTGTTAAATCAGAGTCCTGGTTGTAGGGAATTACCTTTTTGCCTTTGACTTTTGAAAACTGATCGATCAATGTCTTTTCAACTTCACCATCACCAAAGGAAATGGCATCAGCATAGGTAGCAGCTCCATTGAAAACGGCTGTATTGTCAATGTTTTTGTAAGGATCAAGGTCTTTTTCCTTGATTCCAACATTGATCATGCTCAATTTTAGGAAATCATCACCCAGTTTTTCCGTAAAAGTATTCTGACCAATGGTGAACAATACTTTACTGTTACTGAAAACAGGTTCTTTTTTATAGGCTGTTTTCAAGAAAAACGGTATCAGTCCGGTCATCCAGCCACTGCAATGGATAATGTCTGGAGGCCAGCCAAATTTTTTAACGGTTTCAAGCGCTCCTTTACAGAAGAATATAGAACGAATGCCATTGTCATCGTACCATTTTTCGTTTTCATCCTGGAAAACAAATTTACGCTTAAACATATCCTCATTATCCAAAAAATAAACCTGAAGCCTGGCATTGGGCAACGATGCAACTTTTATTTGCAGCGGATAATCATCGTTTTCAATAGATATATTAATACCCGAAAGCCTCACTACCTCATGCAAACGATGTCTTCTTTCGTTGATTGTTCCAAATCTGGGCATGATGCACCTTACTTCATAGCCAGTATCATTGGCTTTAATCGCAAGTTTATTTACGATTTCCGAGAACTCCGTGAGTTCAAGGTAAGGCGACATCTCGTTGGCTATAAAGAGAATTCTTTTCTTGCTTACCATTTGTTTGGATTGATGAAGCGGACGAAATTGCATGCAAAAATAAGAAATTTTATCGGATTTGGCTTCTGATAGCCATTTCGCATCCTTTTTGCTCAAAGAATTGACAAAGATTTACATTTTCTCCAACCAAGCATTTGGTTAACTTTACCACATAAATTACTATAGTTGATGTTCATCAAAAGGATCAAAACCATATTGCAGTTCATCATTTTCCTTTCATTGGGTGTTTTTCTGATTTGGTTCTCTACAAAATCATTTACAGCCGATGAAATCAATAAAGTTAAAGAATTGGTTTTCAATGCCAAACCCATTGTTCTTATCCCCTGTATCCTCGTTCTTGTACTAAGTCATTACCTAAGAGCCCTCAGATGGAAAATGTTGATTAAACCATTAGGGAAAACCCCAGGCACCCTAAATGTTTTTCTTGCTGTACTTACCGGTTTTTTCTTTAATCTTCTTTTTCCAAGATTGGGAGAAGTCATGAAATGTACCTTTCTCGGCAAATATGAAAAAATTCCGGTTGACAAATTGATTGGTACAATGGTTGCGGAAAGGGTTTTGGACCTGATTTGCCTTGTTTTAGTGATCTTTCTAGCCATCTCAACACAAATTGATCTTGTTGGCGGATATGCAAAAGAGCTTTTTGATCAAATTCTGTCAAAATTCAATGCATCACCAACTGCCATTTTGTTGATGATCATGATTTTGTTATCCCTGTCTATTGTATGTTATATCATTTACTTAAAGACCCGCCATTCTTTGTTCCTGATGAAGATAAAAAATTGGATAAGAGGAATTGTAGAAGGACTGGTCAGTGTCAGGCATGTTGAAAACAAGCCAATGTTCATTGGATATACATTGACCATTTGGTTTCTTTACCTCGCCAGCATCCGGATTGGTTTTTATGCCATGCAAGACCTGGTACACCTTGGATGGGTCCCCTCACTTTCTATCCTGACCTTTGGAAGTTTTGCCATGATTGCTACCCAAGGAGGCATTGGAGCTTATCAATTTGCAGTTCAAAAGACCCTGTTGTTGTATGGCGTGAAAGAAGTTTCAGGACTGGCTTTTGGTTGGCTGCTATGGTCAGTTCAAACTGTTATGCTCTTCATTACCGGCCCAATTTCACTCCTATTGCTTTTTACACTCAACAAAAAAACAATAAAATCAATCTAAAAAAATAACAATCAACATTTTATATGAAAAATATCAAGTTGGCCTCTGTCTTGCTCTTGCTGATATCCAGTAGCACTTTAATTAAAGCACAATCACTCAATGAAAAACCTGATGCCTACAAAAAAGGTTGGCATTTGGAGGATCATCAGTCAACAGGCATTTATGGCATCTCACTGGAAAGGGCCTATAATGATTTTTTGACAGGCAAGACCCCAAAAAAGAAGGTTGTTGTAGCTGTCATTGATTCAGGCATTGATACTGTTCATGAGGATTTGAAACCAATTCTATGGAAAAACAGAAAGGAAATCCCTGGAAATGGGATTGATGATGATAAAAACGGTTATACCGACGATGTCCATGGATGGAACTTTATTGGAGGAAAAGATGGTAAAAACGTAAGTAAAGACAGCTATGAAGGTGTAAGGGTTTACTATAAGTTTAAACCTGAATTTGGAAATGGAAACATAGATGTGAACAGCCTCTCAGCTGAGAAAAAAATGCAATTTCAATTGTTCACAAAAGCAAAAAACCAAATTGAAGCACA
>JBJOOI010000139.1:0-7949 GCA_046051375.1 Bacteroidota bacterium
GTCTGAACTGTATTACAGCAACAAAAAAGGGGATGTCTTCAAACTTCCCTACAATATGGAAAACAATCTTGAAAAACCCATCCTACTGAAAAAATCACACCAACAAATTATACCAACATCGAATTAAAATCCTCAGATACCGACTTGATATGAAAATAATTACTCCCCTCCTCCTAATGTTGTTATCCCTGTGTGCATCAATTCAAGCACAGGAAAAACATCCACATATTCTGGTGAACGAGCAGGATAAAAAAATCATCCTTGACAAGATCAGTCAACAGCCATGGGCCAATGAAATTGTAAAAAGGATGGAGGAAGAACTGATGCCTTATGTACAAAGACATCAGAAAGATCCTGAATGGATCCTGAGCAGGTACCTCATGAACCGGGCCACAGGAAAGCATTACACTGAATTTTATTCGGATGCCGAAGGCACTGCATTGGTAAGCTATGCGGGCAATGCACCCTTTCCAACAGTGCGTGTAGCACCACATAAACGTCCGCCCGTCAGCAAGGATGGATATTCATACAAGGAACCAACAATCGATGAATTGGTTCCTTACGATACATCCATGTTGATGTTTTTGCAAAGCAATGCCCCTGGAGGGAAAAGAGAGTGGGTTGACCCACAGACCTTTGTAGACAACATCAATGGAGCCATCAATCAACTGGCCCTGGACGCATCCATTATTTATTGGCTAACAGGGAATGAGCGCTATGCCAAATTTGGGGCAGATATTTTATCACAATGGGCAAGAGGAGCATATTTTCAAAACCCCATCAATGGACCATGCAGGACCGGTTTCCTATCCATACAAACATTGGGTGATGGCAGCTATGAACCCATGCCACTGATCTATGATTTCCTGTTTGACTACCTCAGAAAGAACAATTATGAAACAAAATGGTATGAGCCTGTTTTTGAGAAGATTGCCCATACCATGACATTCAGGGGATTCTGGGCCAACAACTGGTATGCCGCACAAACACCAGCAATGGTCTTTTCAGCCCTGGCACTGGAGAACAAAAGCAGAAGAGAATATTATCTTCAATACTATACCACCAAGGATACCATCAATGGTGGATGTGGCCACCTGAGCATCCCATCTACAGTCCAACAAATGTTGACACCGGATGGACACTGGAAAGAGCCCGGTGGATACCATAATTTCCCTGTCAGCAGTCTGCTCATCTCTGCCCTGGCGATGGAAAAAAATGGATATGATATTTTCAAAAAAAATCCCGCCCTGTTGGATGCATCTTATGTGATGCTGAAGTATTCATTCCCCAATTTGATTGCTCCCTCCATCGGTGATACAGGCCCAGCCACGCAAAGTGCCGCATGCCTTGAAATTGGCATGGCCATGGCAAAGAAATATTCCAACCCCATACTGCCACAACTTTCTGCAGCCCTGAAAGTATTGATGGAAAACAATGGATACAAAAGAGAAGCATCAGATTACCTGGGACTATTCTCCTACCTGCCTGAACTTCCCATCAACAATAATATTGTTTACCAATGGCCAAGAAGTGGCGAGCTTGATTTTGCAAAAGCCTACTTACAAAGAAACGGAACAGACAAGAAAAATGGCTTGATGTATGTTGTGCAAGGGGCAACATATAACCACAACCATGCGAATGGCATGTCAATGGAACTCTATGGAAAAGGCACCGTCATGGGTCCGGATCCCGGAAAAGGAATCACCTACGAAGCGCCATTGCATGTGCAATACTACGCACAATGGGCTGCGCACAATACAGTTGTTGCTGGAGCATCATCGGCATCAGTGCCTTACTTCAAGGGAGGAGGAGGCACCAAGAAAATGGGTGAAATTAAACTCATGGCCATGGAGCCAAAAGCAGGACAGCAGGCAGTTTCAGCATTTTGCTCTTTCACGGATACCCACTACAAAGACATCAGTACCAATACCAATCAAGAGCGAACCATGGCGATTGTCCGCACCTCTCCTAACAGCGGATATTATGTTGACATCTACAGGTCTTCCCACCCCAAAAGCAATGAATATGTATACCATAACATAGGTCAGCAATTGGATCTTCTGGACAGCGCAAGAAAGAAAACCAATACGGTTCAATCAGCATTTCCCATTTCCCAAAAGCCCTTGGACCCGCCCGGATTTCGTGCGATTGAAAAGATCCAAACAACAGGTGAAAAAGGCAACAATATCATTGCTTTGTTCACCATGCGGGAGAAAAACAAGCCGGACGAACACATGCAGGTATTGTTTGCAGGTGAAAAAAAACGGACCTTCTATCAAGGAATGGCACCAGAAACAAAAACTGCTGACCCGGCCTTCCGGTATATGAAAACACCTACCCTCATTGCGCGGCAGGAAGGAGAGGCCCATTCAAGACCTTTTATTGCCATCTATGAACCCTTTGAAGGCGATTCCAATTATACGGTAGATCACATTGAAGTTGAAGACAAATCAGACCCTGCCACTTTCTATGCAGTGAAAGTGGTGAACAGAAACGGCGACCAACAGTTGATTATGCAATCAAGCAAAGCAAACAAACTTCATGGAAAAAACAGCTGGACATTCAAGGGACATTTTGGTGTTGTCAATCTTGTAAACGGAAAACCGCGCCATATTTACCTGGGTGATGGAAAAGAGATCAGTTTCGGCACCTATTCCATACTGCTTGAAAAAACCAATGGTGCTGCCAACATCACCATCAATGCAGATTCCATTGAATTGAACTGCAACCAAAAAACAACATTGATCATCAATGGAAATAGATCTGAACATCCTGCAGGCCAACACCAAATTGTTCGGGTCTCCAAAAATCTTGAAAGCAAATAGAAATCAAATCAGATAAACAAAACTGGTTTTACATGGTGCGTTGCAAGGCTATTCCTGGATCAATATTTTTTCCAGGCTAATCCTTTCCTGTGCCACAGATTTCCCGTTACCAGCATATTTGTTTTGCGCCTTCAGACGGACGGTTGCATATGATTCCAACCCGAAACCATTGTTGTAATGGATCAGGTTATCATTGATGTTTATATCAGCATTCCCGCGGTACAGAAACTCCAACAAGATTCCTGACCTGTCATTGGCTTCGATCAGGTTTTTGCTGATGTTGATGTTTTTGCTTTCAGACACCAGCATGCCATACCATGCATTTCTGGCAACCTCACAATCACTCACAACAACACCAGTGCAATGATCCAATGCAATGCCGCTACCAAAAGGAGAAGTAGCCATCCTACTGCCACTGATGTTCACCTGTCTGCAATGGGACAACAAGAGATTGTGCTGAATTTTGGGACCAGGTACTGCGTTACCACCATTTTCATTGAAATCACATTTGCTGATGCGGAGATTGTCTGCACCACTGATGAATGCGCCATTGAATGTGCAATTCCTGATGGTGATGTTGAGCAGGTTGATGTTCTTCATTTGACCTTCCCTGAGGGAACGAAACAACATCCCTCCCCTGTTGTAACCACCCTTGAACGATCTATTGGCATTGGGATCATCTCCCGTTTGGGTCTTCAAAGCCCCTTCAATGACAAGATCCTGAATGGTAACATCCTGCATATCATTTGAGGCATTGACCAAGGCATCACGCATGCCTGAATTGGGATCCAAAAACAAAATGGTCCCAATCCCTTCACCTGCCAATGTGATGCCACTGGGAATTTTTAAAGATGCAGGAAGGGTATGCACTCCTTTTTTCAGGATCACCCATCTACCCGTATGTGAAGACGAATCCAGGGCTGACTGAACAGACTGTCCGGGACTTACGATGAAAGGGTTCTGGGGATAGGCCTTGGCAGGATTGGCTACCGCACCAGCCACATAAGCCACCGCAGAAGGTTTTGGAACAGCCTTAACTGCGTTCATCGGTGCAGCTGAATACCTTACAGCAGACAAAACGCTTCTGGATGCCTTAGATCGAACAGAATCGGCTGCTTTTTTTGTCCAGGGTAACGTTATGCCTTTGGAAAGATAATGCCTGAAAACATACTCATAATCGTCCCTGAGCCCTTTGGCCCTCTCGGAAACAATACAATAGCATTGGGGTTGCTGACCCAGGAGAAATCCAGCCGTATATTCATACCCAAGGCCTATCCGGTTATCCGCGATAGAGAAAAGATCGACACCTTGCGTATAGCCAATCTGTGCCGCTCCGACAAATTCACCCAAACCGAGTTGAACATGGCCCTGGTCTCTTGGTGTTTCCTGGCATTGGCCATTGGGATAAATGTATTTGAAAATACTTCCATTCACTGGCCCATGCAAAAAATGATCAAGTGCATTGTCGTACATTTTCCTGTCATCTAGGAACACACCCATGGCCATCAATGAATGAATGATGGCACCGTCCCAGTTCCCATTGGCCTGCGGAAAATAATGGCGCAACAAAGGATAATAAACAGTCATCAGCATGTTGCGGAATGCATCGATGTCTTTGGCCTGCCAGCCCGCATTGGTATACCGCAAAATTTCAGCAGCGTTGCACATCAAATGCCCAGTCCAGGCTGCCAGCAGCTTGGCATCGTTATAGTCAAAATCCCAGAGTGTGGGAGACCAGGCATTCAATATCTCAATAGACTTGTTCGCATATTTTTTATCTCCGGTAACATACCAAACCAGGGCATTGTCATAAGCCAGATTGGCTCCGTTCCTTAAATCATCCCCGCCAATATTGGGCCTTCCGTAAGGACCACGCAAAACATGGGTATGCGACTTTACTAAGAAATTTGAATCAGCCGCAGCCTTCAGCCGGTCAAATGCATCCTTGTAAGGCTGTTTCCCTTCCAAAACGAATTTCTTCATCAAAGAAAGATCCTGGGCTGTTTGATCGATGCCAGGATGCACAAATTTTTGGGATATTGAATTTTTGGGATATTGCCTTAGTAAAAAAAAGACATAAAAAAACACCCACCAAAAACAGGAACTTGTATTGGTGGGTGCGAAAATTCATTATCATGTTCTTACAAAGTATAGCGGAGCATGCTGATTACAGCAGTTCCTGCAGCATTGATTGAGTTTATAAATATGTAAGCCCTGTATTTCTTGTCAGCAGTCTCAACCCAAACACCTGCCTCAGCGCGAAGACCAATCGCATAGTTGGGCATATCCACCATATCAACATTCTTCAGGTCAATATCGTCAACATAAATACCAAACTGCAAGTTGGCCAGATTGCGGTCCTGAAGGTTGAAAACTTTCCTGAGTTTGGTGCTCCTGTTCACTCCTGAAGGCAACACCACACCTGGAAGGTAAGCAGCATCCGCACCGGGTGAAACCAAGGCATGAGCGAAAGTGGTTGGAGCAGCCCTGAACAAATAAACCAGGTCTATTTTTCCTGGCGTTGCAGCTGCTGCAGCAGCGTTGTAAACGGCCATATCTTCAATAGAAATGAAGGCGTTGACACCATTGGAAACAGCAAGATTCCTCCTGATGCTCATTCTAGAAACAGTATACGGCCCCATTTTATAAGAGGCTGTTTTTCCATCACTGCTGGTAACAGAGAAAGTAAATGAAACAGATTGACCGCGTGCTTCCTCAGGAATTACATAATAGTAACGCAGTGTAGCAGCATTGGTATCGATGCTGTACGTCATCTTTGTGGTTTTGTCAACAGTCACTGAAGGAGATCCAACCAATACAGGCACATCCACACCACTGGCGTTGGTGAAAAATGACCTGTTTTCAAGGTAAGTACCCGTTGCACCAGCGATGGATGCTTCCACTTGCGCAGAAACCAATTTACCACTGGATTTGGGGATCGCCATGGCGTATGCAAACTCCAATGGCAAGCTTACTATGCTGGGTCCGATTGTTCTTTTGATACAATCATTGGTCAGTTGGGAAACTGGATCAGGTATGACATATTCCTCTTTCTTGCAAGCCACCATCGAAGCCAGCATCATGATTACCAAAAAGGAAAATTGAATGTTCTTATTTCGCATTGCAATTGTTTTATTAAATTTTATTGAAACTTGATGTTGAGCTTGTATGCTTTTCTGATTTTCCTGTTGCCAGAAACCACGGTGTATACCTTGGGATTGGCCAAGTTAGAGAGATCAGTTTTTCCAGTTACCTTAGGATCCAACTTACAATCGGTGGCCAGGGTAAATTGAGGATAAACATTCTTAAGGTCTGTGCCAAACAGCACCTCAACATCGATCGTTTGGGCTACAGTATCAATGATTGCTGTCCTTGAACGGACACTGACAAAATCTGCACCCAACAACTCGAAATTGCTCACAAAACATTCTTGCCTAAACGTAATCAAGAGTCCGTCTTCGTCTACTGGACTGTCCTTTTTGCATGAGACGATGATGCCAGAGACCATCAGGATGTAAAGGGCTATTTTATAATATTTGGCCATTGCTTATTATTGAAAATTGAGAATTAAGGATTAGGTCTGCGGTTTATCTCCAGGGAATATTTTGGGTGAGGTTGGGGTTCCTGTCGCGTTCTGCGGGAGGAATCCTGAAAATATAATTTTGCTGATAGGTAAGATCAACGGCATTGAGGTAGTACCTCTCCTGGTTTGCTCCCCAGGTATCTTGCCTCCATACTCCGATACCACCGGGAGGACCCCAAACCCTTTCAATTGCCCTCCAGCGCCTCAAATCAAATCCACGATGGCCTTCAGCTACAAGTTCTATGATCCTCTCTTGTTCTATAGCATTAAAGAAATTCTGCCTGTTGGAATATTTTGAAGGGGCCAAAGCAGGAAGATTTCCACGGCGACGCACCTGGTTAACCACAGCAATTGCATCTGCCAGTGGTCCACTCACTTCATTTGAAGCTTCAGCATACATCAGAAACACATCTGCAAGGCGCATCACTGGATATGCATAATCACCTTCACTTCTTCCAAGACCTTCATAATTTCTTACAAACTTCCTGAATACATATCCGGAATTGGAACCATCCGTGTTATAGCTAATATACCTGACACCTCCAATGGTAACATTGGCAGCCCAGGTCTGATAAATAAATGGAGAGAAACCAGTCGATTTCAATGCAGCCAAGCCAATGGCCATTTCGTTGTCCCACATGATGGTGGATTTCATCCTATAATCCCTGTTGGCATATGTATTGGGATTGACAGCAGAATTCAAAGTAGTTCTTGCAGCAGGATTCGTGGTTGGATTGAGCTGAACCATTTTAGGTGCAAAATCCCCTGTTGTAATCAATTGGTACCTGTCAGCGATTTCATACCTTGGGGAAACCCAACATTGTGAGCCTTCAATGGTACGGCCTGAAAAATCACGCATCAATTCTTCTCCTTGTGATGGATTGGTTGGTGTACCAGAGTGGGTGAAGGCCATGATCATTTCAGTTGCACCATTGGCTTTTGGAGTAAACAGCTCAAAATAGTTGGGCAGGATATCCGCTTTACCCAAAGCATCAATAGGACCTGGGTCACCATTTTTATACAATGTCAAACCAAAATCATTGATTACTGATCTGAAATCTGCTGCTGCAGCGGTGAATGCAGCCTGTGCTTCTGCTGGGTTCTGTGTAAAACCTTCCAGCTCAGGCCATCCGTTTTTCTTCCAGCTTCCCCAGTAAAGATTGAGTTTTCCACGGAAGGCAAGTGCAGCTGGTTTTGCAGAGCGGCCAAGTGCAGCTGGCCTGGTTGGTAATTTGTTTACCGCATAATCAAAATCAGCAAGTATGGAATCCTTCACCTGTCCAATCGGTAATCTTTTTATGTCTTTTACTTCGCTGTTGTCGTAGATGATCCTACCAATATAGGGTACATCACCCCACATGGATATCAACCTGAAATAAGTCATTCCACGGAGCAACCTTGCTTCAGCAATGATGCTTTCCAGCGTTGCAAGCCGGGCTCCCGTAGCACCAGGAATCATGCGATTGTTGATGTTCTCAATTACATAATTGGTTCTGTTAACTGTACCATACAAGTAGCTAAAGTATTTATCAAAACTGGCG
>JBJOOI010000140.1:0-4857 GCA_046051375.1 Bacteroidota bacterium
TTTTTTGTTTAAAATGGTTCTGATGATACTTCTTTCTTATTTGGAGTGATAAAACTATTTCTCATTTGAGCTGGCGAGTAAATCACTGAATGTTTTTGAGACCTGATACAATGCCCTGGGGATATGAAAACAACCTTTCCATTTACCCCCCTTGGCACTACTGAGCACCTCTCCACGGCGGTTTAAATACCCGAACCACTCTCCATTTTCAGGATCACAGAATTTCTCCCAGGTATACGCATGCATGGTATCAAACCATTTTAAGCAGGCGGGATCATTGGTGAGCGAATACCCCTTGGCCAGTGCCACCAGGGATTCCACATGAACCCACCAGAGTTTTTGGTCCCATTCCAACTGCTGCATTGGTTTGTTCTCTGTATCCATGAAATAGAACAATCCACCATGTTGGTTGTCCCAGGCATGTTCTATTGTTTTCAACATGATGTTCTTTGCCTTTTCAATCAGTGCAACATCGTTCAGTCGTTTTCCCAAATCCATGATGAACCACATGGCTTCGATAGCATGGCCGGGATTCATTAATCTTCCTTCAAATGTATCTGACAGGCTTCCGTCTTGATTCACATTTTCAACAATCAGACCAAGCTCTGGCCTGTAAAAAACATCCATCACTTCATGGACAACCGTCGGAATAAATGAGTCAACCCTCTCCTTTCCCAAGATATCTTCCAACTCCAAACTCAGGTTACAGAGGATCATGGGAAGTGTGAAATTCTTCATTGGCCTGGAGCCAGGAAAAGATTTGTTATAAACACCCTTCCAATTGTATTGGCGTACAATAATGTTTTCAAAAGTATCCAATGCAATGGCCCTGTATTCTGGTGAAGGGTCAATTTTATTCAATGCTGCAAATGCCATGGTAGCAAAGCAATCACTAAAAATATTATACGGCTGAACCAGTGGCTTACCGTCTGCTGTGAGAGAAAAATACCAATTTCCCAGAGCATCCCGGCCGAATTTTTTCATGAATGATGCTCCATGCAAGGCCATTTCCTTCCAAGCCGGATGTTGTTCTACCAGCCTATACATGGTAGAAAAACACCATACCTCTCTACCCTGCAACCACATGAACTTGTCTGTATCATAGACCTTTCCTTGCTGGTCCAAACAGGTAAAATAGCCTCCATTCACCTCATCCTTGCTGTGTTGAAGCCAAAATGGAAGCACATTGTTCACCAATTCCTGATGATAAATTTCCGAATAGTTCAGTATACGGCTCGCTACATCATCTTTAAATTCTTGTACCATTGGCATCGTTTAAAATAGAACACTAAAATAAGTTAACAATTTATAAATTATTTGTAAACTATCCCAACTTTGTTAATTTTTTTATTATCTAAATTGAATCGTATACAAACAAAAAATACAGCTTACCCAGCCCAACCAAGCTCTTTTGCTTGTTTATAAGGCTAGAAATAAATACAACATTCAACAGTCAATGTCCAGATTAAAACAGATAAATCATAGATTTGATCTTCGGAAAACAATGAAAAGAAAAAAAACAAATCTTGATATATTCAATGATGAAGCAGTCTCTGGGGTTGTTTTCAAAAACAGATCCCTGAAAAAGTTCATCATCAGCCACATCAATCAAGCGGGCAACAGCACCATTACTGAATTGAGCAAAGATTTGGGTACCAGTGTCCCCAAAACCACCTCCCTGATCAATGAGCTGATTCAGGATGGTTTGATTCAAGATGAAGGAAAACTAGATTCAACTGGTGGACGCCGGGCCAGCATGTTCGGTCTGGTTCCAGATGCCTGTTTTTTTCTGGGGGTGGATGTAAAAAAATTCCACATCAATTTTGGATTGATGGATTTTACCAAAAAAATGATCTATCAGAAGGAAAAAGTGCCTTTCCGACTCGAAAACACGCCAGAATCACTTGAAAACCTGATCCAACTCATCAAGTCCTTTTTGGGTGATGGCCCCAGCAGCAAAGCCCAGATACTGGGCATCGGCATCAACCTGACAGGAAGAATCAACCATAAAACAGGACATAGTTTCAGCTTTTTTCATTTCAAAGAGGAGCCTCTGGCAGAGATCATTCAAAATGAAATAGGCATACCAACATTTCTGGAAAACGATTCCAGGGCAATGGCGTATGGCGAATTTCAGTCCAATGAATTGAAAAAAGAAAACAATATCCTGTTCATCAATATGGATTATGGCATGGGAATGGGGATATTGCTGGACGGAAAAGTATATTACGGAAAATCAGGTTTTAGCGGTGAGTTCGGGCATATTCCTCTTTTTGAAAATGAAATTCTTTGTCATTGTGGGAAGAAAGGGTGTTTGGAAACAGAAGCATCCGGCCATGCCCTTGTTAGAAAATTCAAGGAACAAATCAAAAAAGGACTGACTTCAACTGCATTGAAAAAAAATATGTCCATTGATGACATCACCATGAATGATATCATCAATGCTGCACTGAATGAAGACCAGCTCAGCATTGAATTGATTTCAGAGATAGGAGAAAAACTGGGCAAGGGATTGGCTTTGCTGGTCAATATTTTCAATCCCGAAATACTCATCCTCGGAGGTGCCCTTTCTGAAACAGGGGACTACATCCGACTCCCGGCAAGGAGCACCCTCAACAAGCTTTCCTTAAGCCTGGTCAACAATGATACCAAACTCAAGATCTCTCAGCTGGGAGAGAAGGCGGGGGTAATTGGCGCTTGTCTTACAGCCAGGGATACCATCATTCTGTAGACCAAATAAAATACTGCAACACTGCCTTGAACTTAGAAATTTTTTGCCGTGGAACAATGATCAGTTGGAAGTTTTCAACAAGCTCAGTTGTTTTTGAAACTTTATAACGGCAAGACTTCCGACTTTCCTGCCTTGCCATTTACCCAACTCTATGGCGTCTCTGAAATGAATTCCACCATACAATCTGGAGATTGCCGCCTCTTCAGCTGCAAGATTGAATGAGCTGAACTGCCTCGTTGGCAACCCAAACTCCACTTCGGTATGGTCGAGGAAGGAAAATCCGTCTCCAAAAATTGTTGTCAACATGCTCGCAGCAGCATTAGAGCAAACACTATGACCAGACAGATACTCAGGGAATGGTGGCGTTTGCAGCAAAGGTTTCCAACGGGGATCAATCAATCGATGGATGACCGTTTCAGGCCTTATCCGATTGCTTCTGTATTTTTCATCCCAACAGGCAATGAAAGAATCAGCCAGCGTTATAGCGACCAAAGCATGCACCATTGCTGTTTGAAAAAGTGGAAGACCAGATTTCAAACAGGCAATACCCGTAATGCCTATCCAATGTCCTCCGGGAGAAATTTTCTTGAGACCAAATTCAACATGACCGATTTGCTGAACGGCAAATGGATTGCAGTCCCAAAAACTTGCAATAATGGCCTGCTCTTTTGTTCTGTTATTCCCCACCTCATAAACCTCTTTCAACAATTTATAATAAGCAGAACTTTTGACGTTGCTGTACTTCACAGGCCGCGCAGGAACAAATTGCTGTGCTGAATCCATGAAAAAAGGCCTGAGTTTATTCCAGTGTGGCTCAATGGCAGACATGAAAGCTGGTGGTGTTGGTTGCCAAAAAGCGTCTCCTGTTTTTGGGGTATACCTTGGCATATTGTTCAATCGTGTAAATCCATCTGACCTGGCAAAAGAAACCATTTGTGCAACAGCACCAACAACCATATTATTGGTTTTCTCGTACAATTGTTTTGAGGAAGCAGATTTAGACCACAGCAACTGCAGTGAATCAATTTCTTTCCGCATCAGGTAACCTGAGGGCAACAGCTTTTCAGCAGCCTTGAATATCGTCAATACTGAAGCCAGGTTTTTATCTGTATCCTTCAACTTGGAAGGATCAAGATAAATGCCAGAAAATTTGTTGACAATACCACTCATGCTGGGGAACTGAACCGAGTCATAGTGTGAGATCACTTCATAAGAAGCCAACGAAAGATAAGCATAGTATCTGCTCGCAGCTACAGGGGATGTAACATCGTTGAGCATGACATCTGTAGCTTTCTTCAGGGCAAACACATAATCTTTCGCATCAAGCCTCTCTTGTGACCTTGTCGTTTCCCAAGGAAGCAATAAAAAAAGCAACAATAATCTTAATGAGCCCATGGTAAACGATTAATCAACATTTGTATCCTATATACGCACAAGGGTATGTTATGACTTCAAATTTAATAACTGATGAAAACCGGCTCTGCTCCATTGATTCCAATCATGAGTGTTTTTTTGGAGCCAACCCCTTTTGTCTCAATGATATCCCTGATACAACCTTTGATATTCAATCCAGCCTTCTGCTGTTCTACATACTCAAAATATCCTTTCCCATTTCCTTTCAACAAAATGCCATAATTGGCATCGATCTTTCCAATTTTTATCCTGGTATGTTCAATATTGCCACCGAGAAAAATATCCATGTTACCATCGTGGTCAAAATCATCCGTCCAAATGGCATGGATTGGTGAATAGTCTGCCTGCACAGGCAGCCTGTGCATGATCATGCCCTTTGGCGTATTCTCAAACCAGACAGTATGCAAAAAATCTGCAGAAAGTTTTTTTGCGGTACTGATTTGAGCACTGTCCAGGATTTGCTCCAATTGTGCATCAGCGTAAGCATCATAAGTTGGGAAGCGCTGACGCAGACTAACCATCTGATCAGTGATTTCATCACGGGATGCCATGGGATGTAATTTTCCTTGAATGGGATAAAACATGAGTGGATCGATGAATCCATTGCCATCGAAATCGCCATAATAAAGGGTGATGGGATTATCCGTTTCAGGCTTAAACTGGCTGTTCATCCCCCAGTTACCAACCACCAAATCCTGATCACCATCTCTGTC
>JBJOOI010000141.1:0-4833 GCA_046051375.1 Bacteroidota bacterium
GCGGTATTGGAAGTCATGGCCTCTTGAAAAACTGCCTTGTAATCACTGGTCAGCACATTCATGAATGCCTGAAGATCATGGTTCTGGTTTTTGATTTTGGGGGTGTAAATAAGGCTTGTTTTTGTACCCACACTGAAGGCATCAATATCACCATTGTAGGCCCTGTTCACAACCGTCTCGGTATTGGGACGGCCTGTGGCGATTTGTGGCAAAAAGCTGCTGTTTTTTGTACTGTTGATATCCAACTGCACATCGAAGGTGGCTTTCAACACTTTTTTCACGATGTCATAGTCTACCTGAAAACGAGGGATGACACGATCACCATAGATGGTGGACATGGCCTTGTCTGCCATCGCTACAGGGTTGTAAACCCGGCTGTATTGCCCTTGAATGTTGGCTGCCGGAGAGAAATAGTTGGTGGTGGGCTCTCCCCTGTCGTTGTACTCAAAAACACTTTGGTTGGGCATTTTGATGTATGCCATACCACGGATGGAAGATTCGCCACTGGCTGCACTGGAACCCAGATAATTCCTGGACTGATCAGAATGGGTATAAGAGAAACTGGTAAAGAATTTTATTTTTTCAGATACATTGTAATCCAGGTTGATGCGGGTACTGATCCTTTGGAGTGCTGTACCAATGGTAATTCCCTGCTGATCAAAATATCCAACAGATGCAAAATACTTTGCTTTTTCACCGCCACCATTCAAGCTGATGGTATGGTCCTGTATATACCCAGTGCGGGAAATGGCATCGATCCAGTTGGTATTGTTGCTGTAGTTGCGGAACCAATAGGGGTCGTTTGGATCGTAGTTGAACTCCCTGCTGGTTGTTGTATTCAAAGTGGTACCAATCCTGTTCATGAATGCCTCAGGTATCAAAGAAGAGTACTGGTCTCCATTGAGCAAAGGAATTGGAGTGGGCACCAGGGATGCAGAACCTTTGAAGTTGTAATTGATGGAAGGCTTCCCGATACTTCCCCTCTTGGTGGTGATGACCAACACACCATTCGCTGCTCTTGCACCCCAAATGGCGGTGGCAGCTGCATCCTTGAGCACAGAGATGGTCATGATGTCTGCAGGAGAAATATTCAACAGCTGTGCATAGCCCTGTTCATCTGCTGTTCCAAAGTTAAAGTCAGAGGGAATTTCTGTTTCATAGGGCATACCATCCAACACAATCATGGGAATACCGGTTGAATTGATAGATGAAACCCCGCGGATCCTGATGTTCATCGCAGCACCGGGGTCACCGCTTGTAGCCGTGATATCAACACCGCTCAATCGACCTTGCAAGGCCTGGTCTATGCTGGGAGCCTGCATTTCCTCCAATTCCTTGGCATTGATTTTGGCGACAGCTGTGGTGAGATTCTTCTCAGGAATGTTCATCATCCCGTTGGAACTGGTGGGTCTTGCAGTGATGACAACCTCACCAAGATCACCCTGGATTTCTTCCAGGGTAAGGTTGATAGAGGTTCTCCCGTTTATTTTCTGGGTGATGGTTTTGTAGCCAATGAATGACACAGAAATCCTGTTCTTTGCCACACTGGCATTGTTCAGAACATAGTTGCCCGCCACATCTGTTTGGGCTCCCTTTACTATCCTGTTGTCCGCATCAAGCTCAGAAACAGAAACACCCTGGATGGGTTTACCAGCCTTATCGATGATCTTGCCCCTCAACACTGATTGTGCTGTTACCAGCATACAAGCGAAGGACAGCAGGATTGTCAACGCTGAAGCTTTTGATAATATTTTTGACATGTATATCATTTGAAATGTATCTAAGATTAGTTGAAACGCAGATAGTTGTTAATGAGATGTATCGTACACCTGTTGCTCAACACATTGCTTGAAGCCAGGGTTACATTGGCAGACCTGTTTCTCATGTCGTTGACCGAAATAACATTGGGCACTGAATTGTTGACAAAAATGGTGGAAGGATCTCCGTTGGGAAACTTATAAAGGGTTTCAAAAGAGCCGCTCTCCTGTCCATCGGTTGCAATATTTTTCTTATTGAGTATATGGTAGTTGATAAAATTGGCAACCTGCTCTCGTTCAGCAAGGCTTGTTGGGTTGAACAAGGGTCTCCTGTTTGGGGCAACACCAGTTCCCGGCAGCAAACCTGCATTTACTGCCGCCAGGATTGCATTGTTGTCCGGTATAAAGAAGGTATAAAAGGTTCCTGCTGATACACCTGTGATTTCTGATGTTGCAGCGGTAAAAATGGAAGAATTACTGAGGTATTGCCAGAAAGAATTGTATTGAGAGTTTGCAGGAGTACCCAACAACTGAATATGCCTTCCCACCTGAGTTTCGCTGAACTCCAAGAGTCTGTTGATAAAATAAACAGTTCCATTGGCAGCAGTTTTGGTACCCAGTACTGTAGCTGTTGTAGCAGCATCCCTGTTACCAGATGTAAATGCCCTGTTCCCTCCATAGGAAACAAACTCACCAGCGTTGGTCATGCCCACACCATTGCTTGACAAACTGGTGATATCCCTACCTGGTACCACATGCATGTTGAGGATGCGTTGTAACCTGACCAGTGCTGAGGATCCGGTAAGTTGCGCGCCACCTCCGGGTGGAATATACCTCCATTGTTCATTGACATTGTTGCTGACGGTAGGATCGCTAAAATATCCAGCAGCATTGATGGCTGAATTCCTAACAAGGAAGAGGGTATATTTTTGCTTGATATTAGAAATTTGGAATTTAAGATCCAGGTTCAGGAGGTTGGTCATGATGGAATATTCTGGGTTCAGGTAGGCACTTCCATAAACACTGCTGAACACGTTTGCCTGCTGCACCTTGTTGGTACCATAGAAAATACCATTGCTGAGTATTTTCTTGTCTGTCACATCTGCGGAAGCATTGAACCTTGCTTCTTCCCCAACGGAATTGAATGTTGACCCGAACTTGGAGGGCCATACGGTTGTCCGCCACATGTGGGCATTGATAAAATCATACAATACGTTGATGGGAAGGGCTTCTACAGAAGGATAGAACTCAAGCAATACATCTTTGATGTATTTGTTCAGCACATCGTTTTCCGGAACAAAAATGGAATACCCATCTGACTGTGCATCATTGTCCTGCAACTTCAGGAAGTTCTCATTGTTGAGGGAAAATGCCAGGTTCGAGTTATACACTTTTGTAAATACATCGTCTGCTCTGCCTGTAACAATCCTGTACTTCTGTGTAACGGTGGGGTTGATCACATATTGAACCATGAACCTGTCCAGCAGTTTTTTGAACTCACTGTATTTGGGATTGTCAGCAATATACTGGTCAATGCTGGGAAGAGATGTTATCACACGATCAACAACATGGATCACACCATTCTCAGCTGCTATATCTTTTTGCACCACTTTGGCGTCGGCAACGTTGAAACCACTGTATGTGGCCCTGGGATAGAAATACTGGTAATCTGAGGCAGACAGCGATTTTCCTGTCATGTAGCCGGCATCAAAAATTGGTAAATGTTTGTTGTTGTTATCCGCATCAACATAAAAAAGGGTACTGTTGTTGTTCCGGTTGGAGGCGATGGCTCTGATTGCCCTTCCCTGTAAGTCAGTGGTGGCATATACACCTGTGTAGTTTGCTGTCCTTCTCTTGAAAGCAGCATTCTCAATCCAGCCGGTATTGCTTTGGAAGTCTGCAATACGCTCCTGTTTAAAGGCATTGTAGACGAGGCAATATGTTACAATCTGGCGGGAAGCCGTTGAATCCAGTGCACTAACCCCTGCAATTCCCTTTTCTGCATAAAATACCTTAAAAGCAGAATCGTGAGGAGCGAACAAGGTCCAGTATCCTGCAGCAGAAAGTGTTGCCTTGTAACCAGCCTTATCGATCAATGCCAGCAATTGGGTAAAATTTCCCCTTGCCTCAAGTTGCTGGTAGATGGGTTTTTCCAAGGTATCAGGGCGTTGGTAGAATGCGTTGAAGTCTTTCTTGCAAGCAGTGAAACTGAACACAGCTGCAATCAATACAATCATTGATTTCAATGTTTTGCACATATCCTTTGATATCATTTGGTGAATGCTTTGGATGAAAGTTGAGTGAAACGTGTAAGACAGCTTATGCCAGCAAATACTGGGAGATGGAACCTTTTCAGGTGATTGGAATTGGGCATAAATTTTCCCAATAAAAGGGCTTTGTTTTTTCTCACGGCAGTTTTTAATTAACATCGAATGCTGTTCTATACTTCCCATCTGGCAAAACGGGGGTATAAACCCAGATTCTTGAGCAAATCTGGTGTTAAATTTAGCTCAAAGCGCCCTCACTTGGAAATACACTGGCAATTATTTACGCAATCGTTGCCGGAAACAATTGGGCTGGAATTTGTATCTGCTGTGTTGACTATGTTTATCTTGCACAAACAACCGATGCAGATGAAAAAAACGTTCGTCCTTTTCACATTAACACTGATCTCAATGGTGGTTGCTGCCCAAGAGCTACCCAGCAAAAAAGACATCAAAAAGACACTCCGGCTGACCAACCAATATTTCATGGACAAATGGCCAGATGCAGGAAAATCAATTTTCACCAACATTGAACGACCCAGCAATATCTGGACCAGATCTGTCTATTATGAAGGATTGGTAGCCCTATATGCCGCCGACAAAAAAAAGGCCTACAAAGACTACATGCTGCAATGGGGTGAGAAACACAAATGGAACCTTCGGGCTGGCACCAATACCAGGAATGCAGACAACCAGTGTTGCGGACAAGTCTATATCGACCTCTATCTGATGGATGGAAAAAAGCATCCCGAGCGTATCACTGCCATCAAGGCCAGCATAGACAACATGAAGCAGTCATCCAAAATAGATGA
>JBJOOI010000142.1:0-4763 GCA_046051375.1 Bacteroidota bacterium
ATGATCCGCACCAGCGGTGAATACAGGATCAGCAATTTCCTGCTCTACCAGCTGGCGTATGCCGAGCTGTATTTCACCCAAACACGCTGGCCAGACTTCAGAAAAGAGAACCTTTATGAAGCAATTCTTGATTTTCAGAAACGCGAAAGGCGTTTTGGAAAGACAAGTAGCCAGATTATTGAGGGTTTAACAAACAATTAGACAAAAACCCGTTATTTTGCCCACCGAAACAAAGAACTGGATGAAGAGGATTTCAACGCTGTTAATATTATTGGGTTTACTTGTGTTTTCGGACAGCGTTTTTGCTCAAAACGACACCCTTCCCAAAACTTCGGTGGATCCGGCGCTGCTGGCCATTTATACGGCCAAATACCCCCGCAAATACACTATTGCAGATATCCAGGTCAAGGGAAATAAGGCCTTTGATGCTGCCATTGTTGTATCGGTTTCAGGAATGGCCGTAGGTGATGAAGTGACCCTTCCCGGTGGAGACGTTTTTGCCAAGGCGATTGCCAAGCTTTGGTCTCAGAACATGTTCACCAACATCAATGTTTACATCACCAAGCTGGAAGACAACAATATTTGGGTCGAAATCGATGCTGTAGAAAGGCCCATGCTGGCTGATTTCAAGTTCAAGGGCGTTCGAAAAACGGAGTCAGATGAGCTTAAAGACAAGGTTGGCTTATTCAAGACCCGAGTTGTGACAGACAACATGCGTTTGTCTGCCAAAGAAAACATCGTCAAATATTTTATAGACAAAGGATTCCAGGGTGCAGCGGTGGTCATTGATGAAACCCCTGATCCCAACTCTCCCGAGAAAGTGGTCCTCACTTTCAATGTACAAAAAGGAAGCAAGGTCAGGATTTCCGATATCCATTTCTTTGGCAACAAAGCCGCTTCAGCCGTTCAACTCAAGAAGAAACTGAAAGGCACCAAGGAAACCACCAGGATCACGCTTTATCCAGACAGTGCCATCAGCCCTTACGGAGAAATTCCATCTACCTCATTCAAGGAGTTCATCAAGGAAAAAGACTACCTGCATCCCACCAAAATCAAGGATTTCATTGATCCATGGTTCAGGTTCAAGCTTTTCTCTTCTGCCAAATTCAATGAGAAGAAATACCTGGAAGACAAAGAGAAAATTCTTGAGTACTACAACTCGCTCGGCTACAGGGATGCTGCCATCGCCGCTGATACACAGTATTATGACCCCAAGGGACGCCTCAACATCTCCATGAAAATGGATGAGGGGAGCAAATATTATTTTGGAAAGATGACCTGGAAAGGGAATACAAAATATCCTGACAGCATTCTTAACTTGCTTCTGGGCATCCGCCGCGGGGATACTTACAACCTTGAGGTGCTGAACAAAAAACTGGGAAAGCAAGTTTCTCCAGAGGGTGGTGACATCAGTTCCCTTTATATGGATGATGGATATCTTTTCTTCTCTGTCAATCCCGTAGAAACCTCTGTGTACAACGATACCATTGACCATGAAATCCGCATTACTGAAGGGCCACAGGCAACCATCAAGAATGTGAACATCACGGGAAATGACAAAACCAAGGAATATGTGATCAGGAGGGAACTCCGCACAGTACCAGGTGAAAAGTTCAGCCGTTCAGACCTTATCCGTTCTCAAAGGGAGATTGTGAACCTTGGTTATTTCGACCAGGAGAAGCTGGGCATGCAGCCAGTTCCCAACCAGGACGATGGTACGGTTGACATCAACTATACCGTCGAGGAGAAATCTTCTGACCAGCTGGAACTCAGTGCAGGATGGGGCGGCGGTATCGGTCTGACTGGTACATTGGGTGTAACCTTCAACAACTTCTCCATCAAGAATATATTAAGGAAATCCTCCTGGGATCCCTTGCCTACAGGTGATGGTCAGAAACTCAGCCTTCGATTCCAATCGAATGGCCGGTTCTTCCGATCCCTCAATTTCTCTTTCACTGAGCCATGGTTGGGCGGAAAGAAAAGGAATTCATTCTCTTTCAATGTTTTCAATACCAAGTTCACGAATGCTATGAATCCATTCACAGGAATGTTTGACAGGGCATTTGCAGATTCATCTTTCCTGAGTACTTCAGGTGTTACATTGGCCTTGGGCAAGCAGTTGAAATGGCCGGATGACTTCTTCTCTTTGGTTACCTCACTCAGCTATATCCAGTACAAGGCGAAGAACTATTCTATTTTCCCATCTTTCTCTACGGGTGTTTCGAACAACTTCAACCTGAAACTTGCCTTGCAGCGTACTTCCATTGACCAGCCGATCTTCCCGCGCAGCGGATCTAATTTCTTGCTCAGTGGAACCTTTACGCCACCATGGTCTTACATCAACGGTGTCAATAAGGTCGATGTGTTCAGGTTGGTGGAATACCATAAATGGAGGTTCAATGGAGAATGGTTTGTGCCCCTCGGTAAACCTGCAGGAGAAGACAAAAGCAGGCAATTCGTTTTGCGCATGGCGGCAAAATATGGTTTCATCGGCAGGTACAACCGCAATGTTCCCATCTCTCCTTTCGAACGTTTCCAGGTGGGAGATGCCGGTCTGACGAACAATTTTGGTGTGCTTGGTTATGATATCATTGCCCACAGGGGGTATCCGGTCTATGATGTCTCTGACCCTACCATCAACCCCGACAAGCAAAACGCACAAAACTTTTTTACCATATTCAACAAGTATACCCTTGAAATGCGCTATCCTTTCGTGACCAACCCCAGTAGCACCATCTACGGATTGGCATTCTATGAGGCAGCGAATGGCTGGTATGAATTCAAGGAGTGGAATCCTTTCAGGCTGAGGCGTGCAATGGGTGCGGGTGTCCGTTTCTTCCTTCCGATGTTTGGTTTGTTGGGATTTGATTATGGTATCGGTTTGGACAGGATAACCAATACCGGAAGCCTGAAAGATGCAAGCCGATTCACCTTCATGCTCGGATTTGAGCCAGAATAACCATGATGGGCCCTTCCCCTGGCTGGTGGGCTGATCATTAAAAAGCAAGTCATGAAAAAACTTTCTTTCCTTATCCTTCTTTCTGCAATGCTTGGTTTCACGGCATCTGCACAGCGTTATGCGGTCATCGATACCCGTTATATTCTCAGCAAGATGCCTGAGTATGCTGAAGCACAGAAAAAGCTTGATGCTTTCAGCATCCAGTGGCAGCAAGAGATAGACCTCAAGCAGTCAGCATTGGATCAGCTTTACCGGAATTTTGAATCTGAGAAAGTGATGTTGAGTGAAGACCTCTTGAAAAAAAGGGAGGATGATCTCTTCAACAAGGAAAAAGAACTGCGCGACCTCCAGAAAAAACGCTTTGGTTTTGAGGGAGACCTTTTCAAAAGAAGGCAGGAGCTGGTAAAACCAATCCAGGACAAGGTGTACAGCGCAGTACAAAAAATGGCAACATCCAGGCAGTACGACCTGATTTTGGATAAAAGTGAAGGAATTACCATTATCTTTGCCGACCCTAAATTGGATAAAAGTGATGATATCCTAAAAGAGTTAACGGGGAAATAAAAAAAGCATATTTTCGAATCAACAAAAAATAAACAAGTAGCAATGAAACAAATCTTAAGCCTTGGTCTGGTGATGATCGCTTTGGTAGCATTCAATCCATTCCTCAATGCGCAGAACAAAACAGGATATGTTAGCATAGACGAAGTTGTTCAGCTCATGCCCGAATACAAGAAAGCAACTGCTGAAATGGCACAGTTCGACAGCGCACTCCAGATCAACTATGGTGAAACCTTGAAGGAGTTGAACCGTCAGGACAGCATATTCAAAGCGGATTCAGTGAAGTTGGCTCCAGCCGTGAAGACTGCAAAGAAAGAGCAGATGAAGAAATTGCTTGTTGAACTTCAGGGATATGAGCAAAACTATCAGCAGCAAATGCAGCAAAAGCAGGAAGAGCTGATGGCACCGGTAGCACAAAAAGCAAACCAGGTGATTGCTGATATTGCCAAAGCCAATGGATATACCTATGTTTTCAGGAAAGAGGCATTGATTGTTTCACCTCCTGCGGACGATATCTTACCGCTGATCAAAAAGAAATTTGAAGTCGCGCCCAAGCCGGCAGCACCGGCAGCAAAATAAAGGAACTGACCGAAACATTTGTTTCGGTCTTTTTTTGCCCTGACATTTGAGCAATGAAACAAGCCATTGGCATATTTGATTCCGGCCTCGGTGGGCTTACGGTGATGAAAGAGATTCACCAGCGCCACCCGGAGTATGACTATGTTTATCTGGGAGACAATGCCCGTGCTCCTTATGGCCCGAGGGATTTTGAAACCGTTTACCAGTATACATTAGAAGCCGTCCGCTGGCTTTTTGATCAAGGTTGCCCCCTGGTGATCCTTGCCTGCAATACAGCCTCTGCCAAAGCTTTACGCACCATTCAACAAAGAGACCTTCCTGGCATAGACCCCAGCAAAAGGGTTCTGGGTGTGATCAGACCAACCACAGAAGTGATTGGCGACTATACTGAAACAAAACACATAGGTATCCTTGGAACACTGGGCACCGTTGATTCTGGTTCTTATGTAATCGAGGTTGGGAAAGCTTTCCCAGATGTTCACGTTCATCAGCAGGCCTGCCCTGACTGGGTGCCCTTAGTGGAATCTGGCAACTACCTCGATTTTGCCATCGCCGACCCCATCATCAGGGATTGCCTCATCAAGCTCCTTGAACAGTCAGATGATATCGATACAGTGTTACTGGCTTGCACCCATTATCCGCTGCTGTTTCCCCGCATCCGGGC
>JBJOOI010000143.1:0-4745 GCA_046051375.1 Bacteroidota bacterium
GCATTTGGTAAAAAGGTAGTCTGAGATGGTGAGGGTTCTGAACAGGTCTTGTTGCCCAACCAGGTCTTTTTGTTGTTTGTATCGTTCTGCCATGAAGAAGAGCTCAACGGAAAACGCATATTGAGCAGGATTGTCGTAGAATTTGGCCAGAAAAGGATTGTCTGCGAACTCTTCGAGGATGAGCCTGGCGTTCAGGCGCTCTGCGAGCAGGTTGGCCAGTGTTGTTTTTCCGGCTCCAATATTTCCTTCAATGGTGATGAATGTGTACTTCATTTTGAAAATTGTCTTACTTCAAGACTGTCTGAGCATTCCTCGAGAAGTGCCTGGATGGTTTTGTTCTGCACAGGGTCTATTTTTGTTGGATTCAACTCCATCAATGGTATGAGGGCGAACTTTCTCATGTAAATTCTGGGATGGGGAATGGTCAGTTCTGGCAGTTTAACCACATCGTTTTCATAGTAAAGGATATCGATGTCAATATTTCTTTCCCCATTCCTTTCCCTGCGCAATCTTCCCATTTGTTGCTCAATCTCCAAAATAGCAGCCATGAGCTCTATTGGCCCCATAACGGTATGGATGATCAAGACCTGGTTAAGGAAAGCCGGCTGGTCTTCTTTGCCCCAGGCTGCGGTTTCATATACTGCAGAGCTTCTTGAAATCACTCCACAATGCTGGGAAATCAGCCTTTGGGCTTCCCCTAAAAAGAAGAAACGGTCTCCTATATTACCACCTATCAATAAATACACTTCTTTCATAAATAGATCCCGCTTCGGCGGGTAAAGTTCTTTAATTTCGCCTTCTAAACCCATTTGCAATGAAAAGTTTTTTCAAAAGTTTTTTTGCATCCTTGCTGGCAATGATCATTTTCTTTGGCCTGATCTTTTTGTTGTTCTTTGGAATTGCAGGGGCTTTTCTTGCATCTGAAAAAGTATCGGTAGAAGGAAAATCGGTTTTGGTGATTGATCTCTCAAAAGGGTATAACGATAGAGCCATGGAAGATCCCATTGCAGAAATCACAGGAGATGATCTTCAACCGGATTTGAACACGGCCATCAAATTGATTGAAAAAGCATCAAAGGATTCATCCATCCGCGGGGTGTATCTTCTGGCCAAAGACAATGCCAATGGGTTTGCAGGATCTTCTGAATTGCGAAAAGCATTGATGTCGTTCAAAACCACAGGCAAATTCATCATTGGATATGGTGACTATATTTCTCAAAAGGCATACTATGTGGCCAGTGTGGCCAACAAGGTCTATTGCCATCCAAAGGGGATGTTTGAATGGCAAGGCATGTCTGTGGAATATACATTCTTTAAAAACCTGATTGATAAACTGGAGATCAAGCCACAGATTTTTTATGCAGGAAAGTTCAAGAGTGCAACGGAGCCATTCAGGACAACTTCCATGTCTGATGCCAATAAAGAACAGACCAGTGTTTGGTTGAATGATATTTATGATGAAATGCTTGATGTTGTTGCATCATCAAGAAATAAAAGTATTGATTCACTGAAATCCTATGCCAATCGATTCACATTGGATAAACCTGAGAAAGCAGTTGCTGCTGGGTTATTGGATGGATTGAAATATGATGATCAGGTGAGGGATGAAATCAGGCAACGGTTGAAAATTGGAAAAACAGACAAGATCAATTTTGTAAGCATTGCGAAATATTCAAAAGCAGTCAATGTTGCAGGAGCCTATTCCAAAGACAAGATTGCACTGGTGTTGGCAGAGGGAGAAATTGTGTATGGAAAGGGATCGCCAGATCAGATCGGTTCTGATGAATACCTGGCTTTGCTGCGAAAGCTGCGCACAGACAAATCCGTGAAAGCTATTGTGCTGCGGGTTAATTCTCCTGGAGGCAGCAGCCTGGCCAGTGAAATCATATGGAGAGAATTGGAACTCATCCGAAAGGAAGGGAAAAAAATAGTTGTTTCCATGGGAGATGTGGCTGCAAGCGGGGGGTATTATATTGCTTGCAATGCGGATAAAATCATGGTGCAACCCAATACCATTACCGGCTCTATTGGTGTATTTTCTATTGTGCCTGATTTTTCAACTTTCATGAACAACAAGCTGGGCATCAGTTTTGACCGGGTAAAGACCAGCGAATATGCAGACATGCCATCTGTTACAAGAGCCTTAACGGAGAATGAAAAACAATTCATTCAGGGGCAGGTGGACCAGATTTACCTTGATTTCAAAACCCGTGTTGCAGAAGGTCGCAAAAAGGATATCAACTATATTGACAGCATTGCCCAAGGCAGGGTATGGACCGGCAAAAGGGCCATAGAGCTTGGCTTGGCAGACAAGATCGGTGGACTGGAAGAGGCCATTGCAGAGGCTGCAAAAATGGCTGGTGTAAAGGAATTCAAGGTCAGAAAATACCCTGAGCCTAAATCCATCCTTGAATATTTTATGGACAAGGGCAGCAGCGACCTCGCAACATCAACCCTTCAAAAGGAACTTGGTGTCGAAGAATACCAGCTCTTCAAGCGCATCAAAGCAATGAAAGCAGAAACAGGTGAAATCAAAAGCCAGCTTCCATTTGAATTCATCATCAAGTGATGTTATTTTTACCAAAACTGAGAAACGGAATACATGAATAATTTTAAAGGGAAATACAACCAGTGGAGGGCAATGCTGGCCATTGCAAAAGCCAGTTTGAAGTCAATCTTCAGAAGCCCTTCAGCAGTCATCTTCAGTTTTGCGTTCCCCATCATCTTCATCCTTGTATTTGGATTTCTCAGTTCAACCACACCGGTCATCAGGGTCACTTTCGATCCTGCATCTTCCAATAAAAACGAGTTGTACACAAAACTGATTGAAAAATCCAACCTAAAAGTCATTACCCAGCCAATGCTGATATCGCGGCAGGAGCTGGAGAAGGGGCATATTACCGCCATCATCAACATTCGGGAAATCAATCCTGCCGCCTATCCGAAATATGCCGTTGAGATCACTACATCAACAGCGGCTGCAGACAGGATAGGTTTGCTGCAGTCCATCATACAGCAGGCCATCGCAGAGTTGGATCTTGTCAATTTTCCGCAAAGACCCAGTTATGCTTACATGCAAAAAGAAACCTTGCCAGGAAGGGAATACCGTACCATCGATTTCATTCTGCCTGGCCAACTTGGATTTTCATTGTTGAGTGCAGGGGTATTTGGTGTAGCATTCATTTTCTTCAACCTTCGCCAAACACTTGTGCTCAAGCGATTTTTTGCAACGCCCATCAAAAGAACCTACATCGTTTTTGGTGAAGGATTGGGAAGGATTGCTTTTCAGATGATCACCGCTGTGGTCATTCTTTCCATTGGTCATTTTGCCTTCAAGTTTACCCTTGTCAATGGCATGGTAACGTTCATCGAGTTGATGGTATTGAGTTTGATAGGGTTGATTGTATTCATGGGATTTGGTTTCATCGTGAGTGGATTGGCCAGCAGTGAAAGCACCATTCCGCCCTTTGCGAATCTTGTAACGTTACCGCAGTTTCTGCTGGCGGGTACATTTTTTCCTGTAGAAAATTTTCCTGCATGGCTCCAGCCTTTGTGCAGAATTCTTCCTCTTACTCACCTTAACCAGGCCATGCGCAATGTTGCATTTGAAGGCGCACATTTGAATGACTGCTGGCCACAATTACAATACCTGCTGATTTGGGGCATTGTGGTCTATGCAGCAGCCATCAAGGTTTTCAAGTGGGAGTAAGAGGGTCTTGAAAAAATTAAATCCTTTTTTTACTGAACAGGCCAAGGTTTCTTTGCATTCCATCCCACTTGGTCCTTTTGATGGGAGAGTCTTTGAACAACTTGTTGAAGGATGTTTTATCAAGTGATAACCAGTCGTTGATGGAGAATGCCAAGACCTCATCCATCGGCTCCAATTCAGCATGTTGATGGGGTTTGCTGAACCTGTTCCATGGGCAAACATCCTGACAAATATCACAACCGAACACCCAGTCCTCTGTTTTTTGCTGAAGCTCCTCGGGAAGCTTGTCCGATTTCAATTCAATGGTAAAATAGGAGATGCATTGCGAGGCATTCAGTGTTTTGTTGGGCAGGATGGCGGCTGTGGGGCATGCATCAATGCACCTGGTGCAGGAACCGCAATAATCCTGATGGTATGGAAGATCAGGTTCCAATACAAGGTCTGTAATCAATGTTGCAAGGAAAAAAAAAGATCCTTTTTTCTTGTTGATCAGGTTTCCATTTTTACCTATCCATCCCAATCCGCTTTGCATTGCCCAACTTCTTTCCAGCACAGGTGCAGAATCCACAAAACCGCGCCCTTCAACCTGACCAAGATTTTCCCTGATCCTGAAAAGAAATTCATGCAGTTTCTCACGGATGACCAGATGATAATCTTTGCCATAGGCGTATTTGGCAATTTTAGGCGCACCTTCAGCCTGTTGCTGTTCTGGAAAATAATTGAAGAGCAGGGTAATCACAGATCGGGCACCAGGCACCAATTTGGTTGGATCTGTCCTCAATTCAAAATGGTTTTCCATGTACTTCATTTCACCGTGCAGCCCTCTGTTGAGCCAGTTTTCCAACCGGCGCGCATCTTGATCCAAGGGCATGGCTTTGGAAATACCACAATCATCAAAGCCTATTGCTGCCGCAATGCTTTTGATGAGGTCTGCACATTCCTTGGGTGAAATCATGGAAGAGATCCTTATTGCTCCAGCGCTGCATCCACAGCTTCTTTGATTTGGATAGCGAGTTCTTTTTTCTGGCCTGTAATC
>JBJOOI010000144.1:0-4727 GCA_046051375.1 Bacteroidota bacterium
CTGTTGGTCATGCTGATTTTTTCAGGATCATTGAGTTGCTCAATCATCGATGCCCATTTTTCCTGTCCATGGTTTTCGACCACTGTTTTTTTCTTGTCGTCCCGCTTCAGGTACATGCTCATGCCCTGGGCATCGGCCTCAGGATGAAACTGTGTTCCCACCATATAGGCATTGAACCGGATGGCCATGATGGCCCTTTCCAGGTCTACATGAGGCCTTTCTTTCTCAATACAAAGAATTGCTGCTCCTATTGCCTGCATCCTTTCCAATTGTGGTTGGACCACCTGGAAATCGCGGCTGTCCACGCCATAGAAGGGATCGTTAAGACCATTGAAAACAGGCTCTTCCAGGCCAGCTTCCATCCTGTGCATAGGGAAGACGCCAAAGGCTGTAGACTTTCGTTTGGTTACATTGCCCAGTTCAAAATATCGGCAGGCCAGTTGATAGGAGTGGCAGATGAAAAATGCGTATTTTTTGTTGATGTTGTTGGCTGAATTGTTCCAGGCAATCAAGTCTGAAAGCCATTTGAAATAGGCATTGTCCCAAGCCATTCCTTCACTTTCCAACGGACTTCCTGGCCCGCCGGAAGAGAGGTAGATATCAAATTCCAATGAGGGCAATTCCTGCTTGTTGCGCACCTCAAACTCCTTCCATTCCAGTGTCTGTTGATACGTCGTGTTCATGCGCAGCAACATCTCCCGGATGCACCGCATTCCCTCATTCTGTTGACCATTGTAGAGGTCCAGTATGGCAATCCTGATCTTCTTCATTTCGCCTACAAAGGTACATCAAAGGCTGCCAAGAAACTTGGATTCGATATAGGCGGCCACCTCCTCAAAACTGTTGGTTTGTTGGTAGACTTGAAGTTGCCTGTCCGATCCGGTACCTTTCTCCAAGATGGTGGTGATGCTTTTCAGGGCCTCCCTGCAGCCCAGTTCATCTATCACATCATCAATAAAATCGAGCAGCTCAAGGATCAGTTCCCTGGTATTGACTTCCTGCTCTTTACCAAAATCAATGAGTTTGCCATCAATGCCATATCGGGAAGCGCGCCATTTATTTTCATTCACCAAGGCCCGTGAATAGATCATGAAATTCAGGTTGGCTGCCCTCAGTTTGAATAGCTTGGCACAAATGCACTGGAAAAGGGCTGCAAATCCAACCGTTTCATCAACGGTAAGGGGAACATCACAGACCCTGAATTCGACAGTTCCATAAATTGGATGCACCCGAAGATCCCACCAGATTTTCTTGGCGTTATCGATGCAGTTGGTTTTGATGAGCAGGTTCACATAATTCTCGTAGGCACTGTAACTGTCAAAATAATCTGGTATGCCGGTGCGGGGAAACTTGTCAAACACCTTTGTTCTATAGGATTTGAATCCTGTAACACGCCCTTCCCAAAAAGGGGAGTTCGCACTTAATGCAAATACATGGGGCAAAAAATACCTTGCAGAATTGGCAATGTGAATGGCCATTTCCTTGGAGGGCATGCCAACATGCACATGCAGCCCGAAGATCAGGTTGGACCTTGCTGCATCCTGCATTTCATTGACAATTTCCTGGTAGCGGATATGGTCTGTAATCAACTGTTGGCGCCAGGTGCTGAAAGGATGTGTCCCTGCCGCACCAACACTGAATCCCAGTGATGCTGCAATGCCATGGATGGTTTTTCGGAGGTTGTAGATATCATGCCTGGCATCTTCAATGTTGTTGCAAACATCGGTACCCACTTCCACCACAGCCTGGTGCATTTCAGCCTTGACTTTTTCGCTGATGATTTTTTGCCCTTCAGCAACAATTTTCTGTTCATGGCTGATCAGTGCTTTGGTTGAAGGATCAATGACCATGTATTCTTCCTCGATGCCGACTGTAAAATGTTTATAGTTGATCATCCTGAATGGTGTTTTATTTGGTTAGCGGTTTGCCTGCTGCGCTTTTTTTGATATACTCTCCCCAAGCGAGGTTGTCTGACCCCTCTCTAAGGTTTTCTGCAACTTCAATCGCATAATTGGCTGAAGTCTCCACAACCCAGTCAAAATTTTCCTGTCCAACACTTTTCAGGTCTGCATCTGGAGCAGGATTGCAAAAATCAATCGCATAGGGAATCCCATCCCTGATGGCCAGTTCAACAGTATTGAAATCATAGCCAAGGTGATTGTTGATGTTCAATACAATTTCTTCCATTGTTTTCAGCATTTTGGCTGAGGGTTTGAAGCTGGCAACATACCTGAGATGATGAGGGTTGCGTGGCTCATAGGGCATGATGCGGACATGCTTTCTGCCGATGCAATAGCAGCGGTAATATTCCTCAAATACAATCTCTTCCTGCAATAGCATGACCAGTTGGCCGGTTTCAGCATGTCGTTCAAAAAACTCATCCATGTCGTTCAGGCGATAAACGTTTTTCCATCCGCCCCCGGCAAATGGTTTCATGTATGCGGGAAATCCCACATAGTCAAAGATGCCTTTCCAATCCAATGGATAAGCAAGGTTGGAAAATGATTCAGCAGATGTGTCGTCTGGTAGCTCCCTTGAAGGAAGGATGACCGTTTTGGGAACTGGCACGCCAATTTTGGTGGCCAATGCATTGTTGAAAAACTTTTCATCTGCACTCCACCAGAAAGGGTTATTGATGACAGCCGTGCCAGAGATGGCGGCATTCTTTAGGAAGGCCCGGTAAAACGGAACATCCTGGGATATCCTGTCAATGATGACAGCATAACCTGAAGGGGCGCCCTGGATGACCTTGTCAATTTTTACGGGTGCTGCTGAAATGCCTTTGATATTCTTTTCATTGATTCTCTTTATCAAAGCTTCTGGGAACGATCTTTCCTTGCCGTGCAAGACACCTATTGTTTTTGCCATGTTGTTTACTTGTTGACCTAAATTAATGAATTTTATTGATGCTTCTCTGTTTGTCTTTCAAGTTCAATAACAGATTCCTTTCCTTATTTTTGTCGCCAGTCAAATCCGCAAAAGAATACGATGGGGGATGTTTTCAGTTTCGAGGTTCAATCTGTATTTCTTTCCAGGAATGTGAAGGTGGATGTCTATGAGAAAAAATCCTCATGCCCCTCATCACCAGTTGCATTGCTGCTGATCAATGATGGCCAGGACCTTCCTGCCATGGGATTTGCTGGTCTTCTTGATCACCACGTTCATGCATTCTGCAGGTTGATCTGTGTTGGAATTCATGCGGGTCCGAAAAGAATACAAGAGTATGGGGTTGCTGGCTTTCCAGATTTTATGCAAAGGGGATCAGGTGCCGGTGCTTATGTAAGTTTTGTTCTCAAGGAATTGATGCCTTTGCTTCATCAAAAAACAAATACAGTCCAGTTCGACAAAAAATTCCTGGCTGGTTTTTCCCTGGGTGGGTTGATGGCTTTTGACATGGCCATTGATCATCCACTGCAGTTCAGTGGTGTTGGGGTATTCAGCGGTTCCTTCTGGTGGCGCTCCAAATCCCTGGAGGATGGATACGTGGAGGAGCGCGACAGGATCATGCATGCAAAGTTGCGGCGCACATCCTATCATGAAAACAGAAATTTCTTTTTACAGGTGGGTGCTTTGGATGAAAAAGAAGACAGAAATAAAAATGGCATCATAGACGCTATTGATGATACTTTGGGGATCATTGGTGAACTGGAAAAAATAGGGTACCGAAAAGGACAAGAGATCCATTATCTCGAATTGGCCGATGGCCGTCACGATACCGCAACCTGGGGAAGGGCCATGCCTGCATTTCTTCGCTGGTTGAGTGACCTGAAATAAAAAAGGCATTCCAACTGAATGGAATGCCTCGAATAATATCAGCAGATTGCTTATTTCACCTTGAATGCAACTTCTGCGTTTTCCCAACGGATGAAGACCTTGTTGCCAGAAACTTCAAAAGCCAGCTTTTCATTGAAAGAGGAAGATTTACCAGGCTTTACTTTCACCCTCAGTACATCCTCTTCTTGCTTGTAGCTGTATGATCCCCATTGCTTAGGGTTTTTGTTGAAGATGATGGTCCATTCGTTTTCTTCAGGAATGGTGAAAAGTGCATACTTGCCTTTTGCCAGGGTCTGTCCTTCTATTTTAACATCTGCATCAATTTCAAAAGTGGTGGCATCATTGGCACCTGTTCTCCAAACTTTTCCAAAAGGGACCAGATCTCCCCAAATTTTTCTGCCTTTGACAGAGGGAGAGCCATAATTGATTGTAACTGTTGCATCACCTGCTTTTCCAGTAGCTGTTACAGCTGGGCTGGGTTTTGCATTTTGCGCCATCAGGGAAATGCTGAAGGAAGAAAACAGGAGGAACATTGTTGCGTAGAGTAATTGTTTCATGTGCTTTTTTTTAATAACGGTTTCAGATTTGATTGGTTCAATGGTTCAACTGACGTCTGTACAATTGAATAGTATTTTCAAGACCCAAATATAGTGAATCGCAAACAAGTGCATGCCCAATGCTTACCTCATCGATAAAAGGAATCTCCTGGATCAGGTAATGAAGGTTGTCTAGGTCAAGGTCATGGCCGGCATTGATGCCCAGGCCCAGGGACTTAGCTGTTTCAGCTGCAGCAACATAGGGGGCAATAGCAGATGTCCTGTCGGATTTATAATGGTGCGCATAAGACTCAGTATAGAGCTCAATCCTGTCTGCACCGGTGAGTGCGGCACCTGCTATCATGGCAGGGTCTGGATCACAGAAAATGCTGGTCCTGATGCCGGCTGATTTGAATA
>JBJOOI010000145.1:0-4704 GCA_046051375.1 Bacteroidota bacterium
ATACAAGCATCATCGATCTACATGGCAAAGCAGCAGTGATCTTGGCGATGGCATTGTCTCTTCCATTACTAGCTCCCATGTTGCTCATGCCCTTTGGCATTCATTGGATGTTGCCAGCATGGGCGCAGTTCTTATTGGCTACTCCCGTCCAATTTATTCTGGGTTCTCGTTTTTATGTTGCTGGGTTTAAAGCTCTGCGCATGGGTTCTGGCAACATGGATTTATTAGTGGCTCTTGGCACCACAGCTGCTTATGGTTTGAGTGTTTATACCTGGTATCTGTCTGACTGGGGCAGTGCTTATGAACCCCATGAGCTTTATTTTGAAAGCTCTGCAGTGGTGATTTCTTTGGTGATGACTTGTTCAATGATTTCTTCAATGGTCCGCAGACAAGGAATATGCCCCAACGTGCCAGCGGATCAGGGGTAATCATCAGTGAAGACGGTTACATTGTGACCAACAACCACGTGATCGAAGAAGCCAATGAAATTACGGTTACCCTGAACAATAAAAAACAATACAAGGCAAAATTGATGGGTACCGACCCCAGCAGCGATCTTGCCCTCATCAAGATTGAAGAGAAAGGATTGAATTTCCTTCTATATGGCAACTCTGACAACCTGAAACTCGGTCAGTGGGTCTTGGCAGTTGGCTATCCACTCAACCTTGAAACCACTGTCACTGCAGGCATTGTGAGCGCCAAGGCAAGATCACTTGGTCTCAATTCCCGCAAAAGCAATTCCCCCATTGAATCATTCATCCAAACAGATGCGGCCGTCAACCAGGGAAATTCTGGTGGCGCATTGGTTGGTCCCAATGGTGAACTGGTGGGTATCGTTAGTGCCATCGCCTCTCCTACTGGCGCTTATGCTGGATACTCTTATGCCATACCGGTCAATATTGTCAAAAAAATCATCAACGACCTTCTTCAGTATGGCACTGTACAACGCGCCTATCTTGGCATCAGCTACCTGCCTGAAAACGCACCAGAGTCTGAAAAAACCAAACAGAACTACAAAGAAGGACTGGGTGTGCTGGTGATGGACGTAACAAAAGATGGTGCCATGTCTGGCAGCGGACTCAAGACTGGCGACTATATCACCAAGATCAATGGCATCAAGGTCACATCCGGCAGTGAGATGGTAGAACAGGTTGCTGGCTACAAACCAGGAGACAAGATTACTGTTCAATACCTTAGGGACGGAAAATCATATACGACTACCGTTTCTTTGAAAAACAAGTCTGGCAGTTTTGACATTGTGAAGACCATGGTTACCGATAAACTCGGTGCCGAGTTGCAAACCCTTGACAAGAAAAAAGCAACGGAACTTGGTGTTAAGGGTGGTGTTGTTGTCAGCAAAATCAGTACTGGGTTGATTGATGAGCAAACAAGAATGAGGGATGGTTTTGTTATCCTCAAATTGAATGGCGCTGAAATCAAATCAGTTGAAGAATTGAATACTGCCATTGCAAGATCGCCCAAACGCATCATGCTGGAAGGGTTCTATCCTGGCTATGAAGGCGTGTACCAGTATCCCATAGAGATTACTGAATAATGAACTCAAAGATGATTGTTAAAGCGGTGGGTCAAAAGACCCGCCGCTTTTTTTATTGCAACCAAATCTGATAGCTCCAGGGTTGTAAATGGAAATAATGGCTGTGCCCATTGCATTCATGGGCAAGGGATGTAAAATGCTCAACAAGGGTTCCTGTTAAACCCTCCAGATCCACTTCGATGTTGTGCAATGGATACTCAGAAAAATTAATGAGGACGAGGGCCGACGCATCATCATGCTGGCGTTTGAAGCTGAATACATGGTGGTCTACACTGTTGCGCAGTTGAACAAGATTGGCGCGATCCGGAGCAGTGGTAAATGCGGCATGTTTTTTCCTGAGATGTAAGATAGAACGATAAAAAGCATGCAAAGCCGGTGAATTTTGCCAATCAAGTGGATCCCGGTCGAAAAACTGCAATCGCTTTCTGTTGGGAATTTCTTGCCCACTATACAGCAGTGGAATCCCTTTATACGTTGCGGAGAAAACTGCAAGGGGAATGGCCATCTCTCCATACTTCTCATACTCGGTGCCATTCCAGCTGTTTTCATCATGATTAGAAGTGAACCATGCAGGGCAGGCTTTGGGGGGCAGCAAGTCGCTGTATTGGCCCAATACATACCTAAGATGATGGATTTGCCTGGAGCCCTCTTGCCTGAACGCTGAAGCGGCATTCATCCACCGCCATGTATAGGCCGCATCAAAAACCTGCATATAGTCAGGATTGTCAAGCGGATCAAGCTCTGCAAGCCAGAACAAAGGCCTGTCTTGATCAAGGGCCTGCCTGGCTTCCATCCAAAAATCAACTGGAGTCAACATGGCCATATCACAACGAAAACCATCAATGCCCGATTCAACCAACCAATGACGCATGCTTTGAATCATGGCATGCCTCAAATGTGGATTTGCATAATCGAGATCAATCACATCATCCCAGCCATGGGCATCAAAGAAATCACCATGCTGATCTTTTTTATAATAGTCAGGATATTCGATGGTCCAGTGATGGTCACAGCCGGTATGATTGGCAACCCAGTCGATGATCACCTTCATGCCAAGCCCTTGTGCTTCCTGCACCAATTCCCGAAACTCTTCCATGGTGCCATATTCCGGATTGACTGAAGTATAGCTTGAACAGGCATAATAGCTGCCCATGCTTCCTTTTCTGTTCTTCTCACTGATAGGGGTTAGTGGCATGAACCAAAGCACGCCGACGCCCATTTCAGCCAACCTGGGAAGATGGAACCTGAATGCTTTCAAGGTGCCTTCTCGGGTATATTGGCGAAGGTTCACTTCATAAACATTGGTATTGAGAGACCAGGCAACAGGTTGAAAGGGTGAATTCATTCATGAAAGATAAGCAATGAACGCCAAAATTGAAACCAGGAGCATGCCGAACAACGAACCATTATCAGGCAAGAATGTTAAATGATATCTTACCTTCGCATTCAAACAATGAAACAGTTTTCAATACCCACAAGATACAGGAGCCCACTGATTGCTGCCATCAAACAGCAAAGAAAGGAAGCAGACAAACTGAAAAAGGATTTTACGCCTACCCTGCTTGATTTTGGTCCATTGAAAATCTACCTGGCCAGGCATTTTGGATTTTGTTATGGCGTGGAGAATGCAATTGAGATTGCTTTTGAAACCATTGAGCAAAACCCCGGTAAACGCATTTTTCTGTTGAGTGAGATGATCCACAATCCTTTTGTGAATGATGACCTTATTGCAAGAGGATTGAAGTTTATGATGGATACCAAAGGCAATACCCTCATCCCCTTTGATACCCTGACTGCTGAAGATATTGTGATCATCCCAGCCTTTGGAACCACCATTGCCATTGAAGACAAGCTGAAGTCTATCGGCATTCAGATTGAACGATACAATACCACCTGTCCGTTTGTAGAAAAGGTTTGGAACAGGGCAGAACAAATAGCAAAAAAAGGCTATAGCATTGTTGTGCACGGAAAGCCATCCCATGAAGAAACAAGGGCAACTTTTTCCCACAGTGATGCACATACCCCCACACTGGTCATCAATGACATGGAGGAGGCCATTGTATTGGGTGAGTTCATTACAGGAGAAAGGGATGCATCTGGCTTTGCTGATGTTTTCAAAGGCCGCTACAGCGAAGGGTTTCAGCTAGAAAGAGACTTGCTGCGTTTTGGCGTCGTAAACCAGACAACAATGCTGGCCACCGATACCCAGGCAATTGCTGACTACCTCAAACAAGTGGTGATCAAAAAGCATGGCACGGACAATAACATTGGAGATTATTTTGCAGACACCAGGGATACACTTTGTTATGCGACCAATGACAACCAAACTGCCGTGAGGCATTTGCTTGACCAAGAGGCAGATTTTGCTATCGTGATTGGAGGCAGAAAAAGCAGCAACAGCTCCCACCTGGTGGAGTTGTGCGAACACAAGCTACCAACCTATTTTATACAATCAGAAGCGGATATTTTATCCAATCAAGAAATCAAGGCATTCAATTGGATAACCCATGAGGAATACACAAAAAATGGTTTTTTGCCTGCTGATAAAGAGATCAAAGTATTGATCACCAGCGGTGCCTCTTGCCCAGATGCCATTGTTGAGGCGGTGATTGAGAAACTTTCTTCTTTTTATCCCGATGCTAAGTCCATGGAAAGCATCAGGGAATCCTGGAACTGGCAGCGCCGAATGCCAGCGGAGGTGGTCTTTTCTCCTCCAGCGGGATCACGGTCAACAACACCGGCACGATTCTGGTCAGCAATGACAACGCCTTGCATGGTTTTGGCGGTACGGCAGGCACCGTCACCATCAATGCGGGCGGGTCAATGACCACGGCAAACAACATCACCTCCCACATCCGGGGCCCCCTGAGTTTGAACGGTGGAACGCTGGCCAGCGGCACGCCCACCACTTTGTATGGCAGTTGGGCGCTATACGGCGATGTCACCGCCACCGGAACAACGATTTCCACGATCAGTGCCAGCGATGTTTTCCTTGATGGAACCAGAACTTTTACCGTCAGTGATGCTGCCAAGGTGGAACCACGCCTGTTGGCGCCGGTGGCAAAGCGTCAGGTCCCCGTGCCGGTAAAACCAGCCAAAAATGCACCTAGGCGGGCTGCGGCGCTGCAAAGCGCGGCGCCGAAGCTGGC
>JBJOOI010000146.1:0-4690 GCA_046051375.1 Bacteroidota bacterium
AAAAATACCAATGGGTAAATGCACAAAAACGGGATGGAAGCGGCCTATCAATTCAATCAGGTTCATGCGATGATTTTAGCTGTATCTTTTTCTTAGTGTTTCCATCATATACTTGTTGATGGCCCATTGGTCTGCAACAGGTTGTCCGGAAAAAGGTAGGGTTTGCATATAATTGGGTGGGCCAAATTCAGTGAGGAATGTGATGGATTGCCCTTCTGCTTTTTTTCTTGCAATGACTTTATCCCACCAATCAAAATGTGCCTTCACCTCATTTTTCCATTCCGGTGCGCGAGGGTCATTGACTTGCGGACCTTCTGCATGTCCAATCCTTGCATGGATATGGGATGTTCTTGCCAATGCGGCCTCAACACTGATTTGCTGATCACCCAATAAACTCTCATGCACATTGCACCAATGAGAAATATCAAGGGTAAGTTTCAAATCTTTGAATCGATCGATGAAGGTCTTGGAAACATGGGCAGCAAAAAGCATTCTGCCGCGGTGTGTTTCATGGTAGATGGGTATACCTGATTCCGTTGATCGTTTGAAGGTCATGGCAAGCATTTCTGCATTGTCTTCAAAACTGAAATAATCTTTGCCTGAATGGCAGTTGATGTAAATGGGCTTCAGGGATATGGCCCTATCAATTGCTTCTGCAAACTGTTTTTTATGCAATGTCGGATTCACATCATGGCCTCCAGCCAACAGTCCAAGTTTCAGTCCTGCATGGCTTACTGTATCACTCAATGCTTTCATATCACTTGCTGACACCGGAACCCATACCTCAATGCCATCGTATCCATCTTTTTTGGCTGCAGTGCAGAATTCCGCAAGATTTCCTTTGAAGCCCCAGTTTGTTGCCATGATGATTAGGTTTGAGGCTGGCAATTTGACTGAAGGAGTTGCATAGGCGTCAAGTTCTGCAAAAAGCAACGACCCTGCCATCAATGATCCGGTTTTCAGAAAATTTCTTCTGTTGTTCATGGTTATATTTATGCAATGATGGGGTCTATGGGTTTGCCAAACACGTCTGTAAGCCTGAAAGGTCTTCCTTGGAATTGATAGGTCAACTGTTCATGGTCAAAACCAAGCTGTTTCAATATGGTGGCTTGTATATCGTAAACTGAAACCTTTCCTTCAATCGCATTGTAACCAATAGGATCAGTTTCTCCGTAACTGAATCCACCCTTGATGCCACCTCCTGCCATCCACATGCTGAAGGCATCTGAGTGATGATCTCGTCCTTTGAAGCTGTTTTGTTTGCCATCACGGTTTTCCTGCATGGGTGTTCTACCAAACTCACCACCCCAAACCACAAGCGTTTCTTCCAGCAAACCCCTTTGTTTCAAATCCAGTAATAATGCTGAAACAGCTTTGTCCGTCTGTAAACATTTGCCAATGAATCCCTTATCCAGCGCTGTGTCTTCTCCAGTTCCGTGGCTATCCCAGCCCCAGTCAAACAATTGTACAAATCGAACTCCTTTCTCAACGAGCTTTCTGGCAAGCAGGGCATTGTTGGCAAAAGATTCCTCTCCGGGTTTTGTGCCATACATTTCATGAATATAAGCTGGTTCGTCTGCGATGGTCATGACGTCTGGCACAGCAATCTGCATTTTGAATGCCATCTCGTATTGGGAAATCCTTGCTAAAATTTCGGGATCCTTGTATTCAGCGTAGGAGAGTTCGTTTACATTGTTGATGGCTTCAATAGATGCTTTGCGCATATCCCGATCAAAACCGTTGGGGTCTTCCAGGAATAGCACCGGGTCACCCTCAGAGCGACATTGAACACCTTGATAAACGGATGGTAGAAATCCACTTCCCCATATACTTTTACCAGCATCTGGATTTCTACCCCCAGATGTCAAAACTACATAGCCAGGCAGGTTGCTGTTTTCTGATCCCAAGCCGTAAGTTACCCATGATCCCATGCTGGGCCTTCCCAACCTTGGTGTGCCACAGTGCATGAGCAGTTGTGCCGGAGCATGGTTGAATTGATCGGTATTGACAGCCTTCAGGATGGTAACATCATCAATGACCTGTTGAAAATGGGGGAGGTTATCGGACAACCACAATCCACTTTGTCCATATTGTTTGAAATTGGCCTGAGGTCCTAATAATTTAGGTACACCACGAATGAAGGCAAATTTCTTTCCCTGTATGAAAGAATCAGGGCAATCCAGGCCATCCATTTTTTGTAATTCAGGCTTATAATCAAACATCTCTAGTTGAGAGGGAGCACCAGCCATGTGGAGGAAAATCACTGATTTTGCTTTTCCCTGAAAATGTGGAGAACGGGGTGAGAGGGGATTGGTAACCAGTGAGCTATCTGCATTATTACTTGAGAATAAGTTGCAGCTGTCCAATACTGAACCCAAGGCCATCATTCCCATGCCAGTCCGGCATTTTCCCAAAAAATGCCTTCTTGTTTGGTAGGATAGGGCGGTTCTTTGTGCTTCCAGTTGAATTTTTTCTTTTGCCATTGTTGTTGATCTAATTCTTGGTGATTACTTCATCCAGGTTCAATATGGCGTTGGTGACGACAGCGAATGCTGCCAATTCCTTGCCTTGTTTTCTGTAAACAGAATCCGATAACATGCCCAGTATCTTTTCTTTATCCTTTTCCAGTTTTTGAAAACTAGAAGCATAAAGTTGTTGAAATGCTTTTGTTTTTTGTTCGTTGATGGGATGACCGGTTGCCAATGCATATCCTTTTCCGATTCTTTGCTCAAGGGAGAGCGTTTTGTCCTGGAGCAGGTTTTGGGCCAATTTGACAGAAAGATCCCAATAGGTTGAATCATTGAGCAGGGTCAGTGCCTGTAATGGAGTATTTGTTCTTATACGCCTTGTCAAACATACTTCCCTTGCTGATCCGTCAAAACTGATCATGGATGGATATGGGCTGGTTCTCTTCCAGTAGGTATAAATGGCTCTTCGGTATTGATCTTCTCCTTCACTTTGTTGCCATTTTCTGCCATCATATGGCGATCGCCAGATACCCTCTGGCTGATAGGGCATAACACTGGGACCGTACATTTTATTGCTAAGGGCTCCACAAATGGCCAGTGCCTGATCCCTGACTTGCTCGGCACTGAGTCTTACCCTTGGAGCATGGGAATAATATTTATTGAGTGGATCCTTTTCTTTCGCCTTATCCGAAGTCTTGGAGGATTGACGGTAAGTTGCAGACATGACCATCCTTTTCAAAGTCTTTTTGATGCTCCAGTTGTCTTCGTACATGAATTGATAGGCCAGATAATCCAGCAATTCCGGATGTGTCGGGTTTGCTCCCTGAGATCCCAGGTCTTCCAAAGTTTCCACCAATCCCTGCCCAAACAATTGTTCCCATAACCTGTTGACCATGGTTCTGGCTGTGAGTGGATTGTTTTTTGATGTCATCCATTGGGCCAATCCCAGCCTATTCCGGAGCTTGATGTCCTTGTCATTGACAAACAATTCGGGTAATCCGGCCTCGACTGGTTTTGTCTTGAGCAACCAATTGCCCCTTTCAAATACATAGGTTTTTCGCTTCATGTCGGCAGGGTTGTCGAGCATGATGGGTGTGAAATCAGCATCAGGTCGATTCAAGGTCTGGATAAAAAGGTCATGATAAGTTGTATAATCGTTTTGGTTCCTTCCAGGAAAAGAGGGGGTAAAAGCAAACCAGTCAAAACGCATGCCATTGTCATCTTTTGATTTGAGCTTGCTGTTCTCATAGTTCAGGTAAAGGTCGTGTAAGCCGGTTACACCAGGAGGAAGCTCGACTTCCATCAAGTTCCAGCCACCTTTGACCTTGTCTACTTTTATTTTCAGATAAGGTTTGGCATTGACAGAATCCAGTCTGATGGTCAATAATCCATTGTCATGGCCAGATGTATACCGAATGAGAAGGCTTGACTTGTTTGTCAGGCTGATGGCTTTCATCCTGGCCCAGGAAGATTTGCGCAACATCAGAAATTTTGTGTCTGCCAGTGCCGCATTGATCATTGAATCAGCGACCAAACTGTTGATGCACTGCTGTCCGGTTTTGAGTAAGGTAGAGTAGTAGGATTTGAGCTCATTGTTTCCGTATAGATTTATCCAGGTCATTACAGAATCATAATGACCGATGCTCTTGTTGCGAAACTCCTTTAACAGGGGATAATCGTCATAAGTGTCTTCATCCCTGGAATTGTTAAAATAAGCCATGAATTTGTAATATTCATCATGCTTGAAGGGATCATAGGGATGGCTATGGCACTGAACACAGGCAAAACTGGTTCCCATGAGGGTCTCCCATGTGGTATTGACCCTGTCAATGATGGCAGCAGTCCGGAATTCTTCGTTATCTGTTCCACCTTCATCATTGGTCATGGTATTGCGATGGAAAGCGGTAGCAATGAATTGTTCATCGGTAGGATTGGGCAGTAGATCTCCGGCAAGTTGTTCTGTGAGGAATTGGTCATAGGTTTTATCCTCGTTGAATGATTTGATCAACCAGTCGCGATACCGCCAAATGGACCTGATATAGTCTCTTTCGTAGCCCTTTGTATCAGCATATCGGGCGAGGTCCATCCAAAGGGCTGTCCAACGCTCACCATAATATGGTGATGCAAGAAGATCATCAATCAGATGCTCATAGGCTTTCTCGGACGGGTCGGAAAGGTATTTTTGGGCAATGCTATCTGGAGCAGGTATACCTATAATATCA
>JBJOOI010000147.1:0-4674 GCA_046051375.1 Bacteroidota bacterium
GTTGTCAAGATGTTTAAGGATGACGACAACAAAGTTGTAGGAACCAGCAACATCTCTAGCGGCAAGCTGGAAAAGGGCAACTACTTCTTGCTGTACGGTATCCAATTGTTGGGTGGCGTTGGTGACGGAGCTGACACAGCAGGAACTGTCAATTATGATGTCATTCCAGACTATGTGCGCAACGGCGAGTTCGAATTCAAAGCCAACGGCACTGTCTTGATCCCCAATACTTCTTGCGAGGTATTCCAAACCGAAGGTAAAGACATTTTCAAGGGCTTGTTCGTATTGGATAATCCAAAAATCATCCGCGACCAGCAAAGCATTGAATTCAATGTTGAATGGTCTGCCAATGCACCAAGCAATTCATACTTGAAGGCAATTCTTCGCGGTACAGCGGTAATCAAAGCCTAATCACTTAATCCCACTGGATCATGAAAAACCACAAGTTTCAGCAAATCAGAGTTCGCATTAATACTCCCGGAGAATCGGTGCGCATCACTGCGCAGACTGATAAGCAATATGCAAAAATCAGAGCCATTTATGTGTCTCTGCCGGAAGAGCGCTTGGTTCCTGGAAGCTTGTTGGGTTTGAAAGTGAATAACCAGGAAGTGTTTGAAGACGTGCATGAAATCCGATTATTAACCAGCGGTCACCAGGTAGCTCCCAATCAAAAGTTCTTCTTTTTCGAGGAGCACCTGGAAGCCGCAGGAAGTTCCATTGAAGGACGTTTAACGGATGGTGGCACTCCAATAAATCAAGTATCGAGTGCAGCAGCAAGCGAGCCTTATTTGCCAATGGGCTACCCCTATGAAGCAAAAATTTACCTCTGGTTGACCAATGAAAAATAATCAACATGGTAGGCACTCGCTACAATATCATTCGCCTTAAGGTTGATCGCCCAGGACAAATTGTTCGGTTTCAACACAAGATCCCAAGCTACCTAAAGCGGTGCACTGGATTTGTGGCAAAGCATGTCCAGGGAGTTCAAACAGACTTCTATATGCCCGAGATCGGCTGGATATCAGCCAGTTTCAACAGCTTAAAAGAAGAGGCTATTGTAGCGCCGATTTCAGCACAACCATTCTATGAGCCTGAGGAACCAAGTGGATTTCAAACGCTGGATGTAAGCTTGAAACCTGGACAATTGGTAGTGGGAGTATATGTAGACAGTATGAAGTCAAACTTCTTTCCCTATATGGTAAGTCTGTATCTGAGATGCGTGCCAACGGCACGAATTCAGGTAAGTAAACAAACCGATCCAACGCCAAAGGAAACCAAGGTTATTCATAGCCGTATTGATGCCAAAAGCAACCGTGAAAACTGTGAGGATTATTCACAGGAAGATGACAACACAGATGAGCACGATTACAACAACGACCAACTATGTTCGATCATTTAATCCATATCCATCAGCAGTTCAAACAACGCGAAACGGGAATTGAGCTTCAACGCTTTCGTAGCATCACAACGCAAAATCCCCAGAAGGGATATGAGCTTGATGCCTACAATGAGTATTTGATACTGACCAATGCACACGCGCTTCCCATAGGTACACGAATCATCTCTGATACCAACAGTTTAGAAATCGTTCAAGGGCATTCAGGCCTAGAAGGTATCGAGGAATTCAGTGGATTGGTCCGAATTGAACTTCCCCAAGAATCCCAACAGTATCCAATAATAGAATTTATACAAATCGTCAAGGAGTGAGTAAGAGAAAGATATATCACGTCATTCAGGTCAGTCAAAAAATGATCAAGACCTTTCCCAAACAGGGACACAATCATGTTGTGTTCAATGCGGTGTTCTATCGCAATGGAAAGAAGCTTAACAGCATTGATCAGGCAGTGGTGGAGAATTTCTCTCCCCTAGTGAGAAGCTATGATAAGTCTGAAAACCCGGATAAAATCAAAGTAGAATTCAAGGATCAGGATACAAACACATTGATTTGGTCTAAAACCTTTCAGTGGACGGATGTAGATGATGAAATTCCAAGAACACTTAGTGGATATGCAGGTTTGGGAGAGGCAGAGGTCAACGATTTAGTTCAGCGCAAATTTTCTGAATTAGAAAAGAGCCGTGAACTGGATCGCATGCAGGCTGAGGTTTCACGATTGAAAGCGGAAAATGAAGAGTTGGAATTCCAAGTCCAGGACATGCAAAACACCCTGGATGCTAAGAAGCAAGTTGAGTACTATACCAACATCATTGGAATGGCTATGCCCGGTTTGGCTAAGTTTTTCACTGGGACACCTATGGCTTCAGCCATCAATTTTTTGGCAGGTACAGAGCCTGAGAAAGCAGAAACTGCTGAACCTGAAAAGTCTACTGATCCGGCAGACAGTCAACGAGAGACGATATTGGAAATGATCAATACGTTCTGCCAGAGTATGAATAATCAGGAACTAGGAACCATGTACATGCTATTGAGTGAGATCGAAAAAGACCGCCAAAATCTTCAAAAAATACTGCAATACGTCACACAACCAAACCCCACAACAACCCCATGACAGCAAGAGATATACCTATTTCAATCGATGTAAAATCGGAACAAGAGGCTCGCCATGTTCAACAGGCATTGCAATCTATTGCCAAGCAATTTACTGCTGAAGAACTGGTTAAAATCTCCAAAAAGCTGGAGTTGCCCTTGGTGAAATTGAAAATTAAAAGTATGATCTAAATACCAAAAGATGTCTAGCACAAAAGAAAAGTTTATTGGCGTTATCCAAGACAATCAAAGCAAGATTGTCAATGGAATCCTTGTGCTGGGAGGTATTTACATCACCTATCGGCTGGGGAAAAAGCTTATTGCCGAATTCAACAAGTCTAACGCTCAAGATAATGCAGACGACAGTCCAGAGGTAAGACAAGCCATGACGTTAAAGTCTGCCATGAATCCATCCGGAATAAGTTGGATGATGAGTTTCGATACTACCAATAGCTCGCGAATACTCGAAACTGCGAAAATTATCACCAACCTAGACAGTGTGAGAACCGCATACAAGAATTTGTATCAATCCAATTTGCTGGATGACCTCCAAAGTGAACTTTCTACGGATGATTATCAAAAGTTCATGACAATCGTTAGTAGCAATCAAAATAAAGTTACAACTGGTGGTAGAAGTTCTCCGGTTCAGTTTGCCAAGCCACAAAGTTTGGTAGTGGCAAAGAAGGAAGTATTTCTGCGGACCAGCCCAGATGCCACAAATCATGGTGCATTTTATGAGCAGTTCTCGGAAAAGAACATTATCAGGAAAACCAAGCCCGGTGAATTTTTAGGTTACGCAACTGGAAGACAGCACTTTGATGAGAAAAATAATGTCAAATTCATTGAGGTTGCCTACGTCATCAATGGTGCCAAAGCCCCCGCAAACTTGAAAGCAAAAAACAAACAACGGGTTAGCTATTGGGTGTCTGCTTCATCAACCTATGTTGATTTGTTTCAGTACTACAAACCCATGTTTGATGCTTATCCAGCTACTGGGAATGCAACAGCCTGGATGAAGCCAGTAGATTATTTCACCATTAAAGGCATTCCGATGCCACGACTGATCACAAGATCGTTAACTCCGGTTTTGAACGAACAATTGGTAGCAATAAACCAGGCACATCCAAATACCATTTTGGGCAGATTGGTCATGTCTATGGATACTGGAAAAGATGTATTTCTCCAGTTTCAGACAGTCGATAATCAGCTTAGATGGGTAAATCACAAATACATCTCATTACAACAATAGCCATGAGTACAAAAACAGAAAATTACGTGGTAAAACACTTTGAATATGCCAAGAAAGCTGGAGAACGCTTTAAGATGGATCCGTTGGTGATCTTGTCTCAAGGTGCTTTTGAAAGCGCTTGGGGCACTTCCACCTTGTCAACCAAATACAACAACTTTTTCGGTATCACTGCCGGCGGCAAGCCCAATGAGTTTTGGAAAGGTGGCGTGTACCAAGCCCAGAATCAGTACAAACTGAAATTCCGAACATACCCAAGTCCACAGGACAGTTTTAATGACTTTGCCAGATTGATAAGCTCAAACTACAAAGCAGCTCATGCAGCAGGTCAGAATTACAAGGAGTATGCAAAACAGATTGCCAACAGTCCGTACATCTCTGAAAAAAACGGCGACAACCGAATTGCCTACATGAACGGAATCATCAGCATCTACGAAAACATACTCGCGATTGCTAAAAAAAAAGGCTTTTGGTCACAGGAGGATTCAGCCTCGTAACGGCGGCAGTCTTGTTTTTAACCGGAAGATTCATTTATCGAAAACTAACAAAGAAGAAATAGCATGGCATTCAGCATAAAGCGCGTTGGCGCAACAGAATCAGAAACATTTTCCATCGGAGATATACTGAGGATTCTCGGTGATAAAGTCAACGATGAAATCAAAATCAATGGTCACGCTTATCGCTTGAGCACCGTTCAAGAATTTGGAGGTGATGGCGGTACGATTGATCCGAGTTTGATTCCACTCCCCTCCGTGGATTGGATTCGCACCCCATTGGACATTATCACAGCTGGACAAACCAATTTTCAGGTCAGTGTGCCCATCAATGACCCGGAAGGACTTCTATTGGTGGTGAATGGAGCCATGTATGACTACGGTAGTGATGCGGCATTTCACATGGAAGGAAACAATTTGTATTGGCACGGTGGCTTTAGCCTGGAGAT
>JBJOOI010000148.1:0-4612 GCA_046051375.1 Bacteroidota bacterium
AGCCCGACAAAACTAACAGGCCCGAATTGGATCTCTTATAGACCCACAACCTCCGGCACACGCCTTTTCCCAAGATTGGAAACAATTCTTGCTGGAGGGTTGGTTACCGGTCCACTCGTGGGTGGCGATCCTGGCGCCAATACTGAAGCCCTGAGTTCTGTTGCAAGAACATTGAATTTCAGGGTTACTGTTAGGGACAATGCCCCATACAGTCCAACTGCACCTGAAATTGGACAAACGCAGTTTGCTGATGTTGCTGTTACGGTACATGCCACAGCAGGTCCTTTTGCTGTTACGGCCCCGAATACTGCAGTTTCATGGGGCGCTTCCACCGCTCAAACCGTTACCTGGTCTGTGAACAACACCAATGCAGCGCCAATCAATTGTGCTGCAGTAAATATTCTACTGAGTACAGATGGCGGGAACACTTTTTCTACACTGCTTTCAAATACACCCAACGATGGCACTGAGGTTGTGACCCTCCCGAGTACATTAAGTACTACAGCCAGGATCAAAATTGAGGCTGTTGGAAATATTTTCTTTGATATCAGCAATACCAATTTCACGATCAGCACTGCGCCGCTTTGTGGCAATGCAACTGGTCTGACAACATCGTCAATAACAACCAACAGCGCAGGCATCAGCTGGACTGCAGTACCGAACGCTACAAGCTATGCAGTTGATTATAAGTTGAATACTGCTGCAACCTGGACGGTGCTGACAGCATCACAGACTGGAACTACTGCCAGCCTTACAGGACTTGCTGGGAATACTGCTTATAACTGGAGAGTAAGGGCAACCTGTACTGCCGGTACTGGTACTAATGTTGAGGCCAACTTCACCACACTGTCCAATTGTGGCAATCCAACTGGACTGACAACAGCATCGATAACCGCCAACAGTGCCAACATCAGCTGGACCGCAGTAACTGGGGCTTCCAGCTACAGGGTTGAGTACAAAACTTCCGCAGCTACCACCTTTACAGTGCTGACAGCATCACAGACTACAACTACTGCTACCCTAACTGGTCTTGCTGCTGGTACAGCTTATATATGGCAAGTACAGGCAATCTGCCCTGCCGGTGCGGGTAATTTTGTTCAATCTGCGAACTTTACAACAACTGCATTGAGCTGTGCAAGCACGCTTGATAACGCTGCAAATAATACATCTGCAGGCGCTGCTGTAATTCCTTTTAACACCAATGTGACTGGATTGATCAATGTTGGATCTGATGTTGACTTGTACAGGTTTACCATCACTACCGGGGGTACCATTACGATGACCCTGACTACCTTGCCTGCGAATTATCATCTGCGACTGATCAGTGCTAATGGTACAACTGTGGTAGCAACCTCCAGCAATGCCGGCACCACCAACGAAACCATTTCCAGAACAGTAACAGCTGGCGTTTATTTTGCAAGAGTGTATCCCAGCAATACCTCAACATTCAATGCCACAACATGCTATACGCTGAGGGTTGCACTGGGAACAGCATTAAAAGCGAATCCCATTGATCTGATTGAAATGAATAGCCAATTGCCAACTCAGGCAAATGATGAAAACAATGTTGTTGCGACTGCTTATCCCAATCCTGTAAACAACATGTTGACCATCAGTTTGCCAACAAGCGGAAATGATATTGCGCTGTTCAACATCAGGGGTGAACAAGTAATGAAGACAAAGGCTGCTCCAGCTATCAGCCAATTGGATGTTTCAAAACTTGCCTCCGGATTGTACCTTGTGAAGATCACAAAGGATGGCAGGCTTGTCAGCCAACTCAAAGTGATTAAACAATAAGGAATATTATGCTGCGCATAGAAATACCCCCAAATCTTGGGGGTATTTTTTATTTATAACAGATGGCAGGAAACGCTTTATATTTACGCACTAAACTTCAATCATGACTGAACAGCAATTTTCCAACCACGCCCGTATGCATCCGCTTTATCATTTTGTAACAGCGCCACTGGTGTTGGTTGGTTTGATTGGGAGCATTGTCAACCTTGTTAATGCTGAGCCCGGAAATGTTTACAGTGCCTCATTGATTGTGTTGGCATTCATCATTCTTCTTTTCATTGGTGCCATGTTGAGAACATATGCCTTGAAAGCACAAGACAGGGCCATTCGGGCAGAAGAAAGCCTTCGCTATTTTATTCTTTCTGGAAAGGCAATTGACGCGCGCTTGAGGATGGGTCAAATTGTTGCACTTCGCTTTGCTTCAGACAATGAATTTATTGCACTGGCCGAGAAGGCAGCAGCAGAGGGGCTTTCCGGAAAACAAATCAAGCAATTGATTCAAAACTGGAAGGCGGATTATAGGAGGATTTGATCAGCTTCAATTGCTATTGCTGAAAAGCAGGTGAGCACCATGATAATTGGGTGTCAAAAAAAACGGCCCACTATCATAAAAGCTTTTTTGACAGATAAAATCGTAGAGCGTAGAGTCTTGTGTGGCATTGATTTGTTTTGCCTTTCGGATGACTTGCTGGTTTTTCTTGTTGATATCCCTTCTGAATTCAATCGCTTCCCAGGGAGAGGCGCCAGTAATCGTTCTGTACAACACTTCTAACTGATCGCTGAAAGCAATGCGGTAGTTCATTTTTTCTTTCAGCAAATCGGTGGTGAAATGATTTGGAAGACATAATGATTCGTTCAGTTTTTTTATCAAGACATCTTTTGGCAATACCTGATAATAGCTGACCAGCAATAGCAACTTTTGAAATGTCTTTTCATGTAGCGAATGGTATGTTTCCTCAAAGCACATGTCTACAAGATCAGTATTGGAGTAGCCGCGTTTGAATATGCATTTTTGGGGATCATGGTCAAGGATCACAAAATGCCATCGTTGAATACCATTCGTTTTCCACTCCAATATTTCTGGGAACAAAGCCTTGAATATGTCAAACTTGATATCGGATTCTTCAATCAATAATTCATCAATAGTCATAGATGCCGTAAATAATTTTACGGGAAAATAGGAAGTGGCAATGAAGTTTTATTTCATATTACCAAAATAGTGATACGAAGCTTGCACAACTGAATTAGTAATTTGCCAACGCCAACTTCAGATCATTTTGTATTTCAACTTTTAATGCATCAGGGCTTATAACCGTACACGCACTTCCAAATGACCGGATCATATTTTTCAGTTCAGGGGTATTGTAAACATAAATGTTAACCATCAATCCATTATCATCTTCTTTTTCAATTTTCATTGAAGCATGGATAGGATTTTCTTTGATCAATGACTTTAGTGTGCTGGAAAAACTCAATCGAATCAATTGCGGTTGATTTTCATGGCTGTGAAAAACACCCAGCGAATATTTAAAGTAAGACGCCGCATTGAAGTGCTCATCATAGATATAGGGCTCGTTTGATTCTTGAACCGAATCAATTCTGAATAGCTTGAAAACATTGGTCTTTTCTTCTGTCTTAAGTTCTCTTGCATGTGCAACCATGTACCATTTATTCCTGTACTCCTTCAACAGATAAGGACTGATCGTTCTGTTTTTCAATTCTCCTCCAAAAGGTTTATACTTTATTGTCAATGCTTTTCTTTCAATAATCGCCTTGTAAATGATGTGCAACCATTTAGCTCCCGAATCGATTCCACCTTCCCCAATCTGTATGTAATTGGAGCTGTCTGTATCAAAAGTTCTTAAAACAGCACTTCCCATGATTCTTGTGGAGATATCATCAAATTGCTGGAAAAATGGCGTTCCCTTCAAAATGGATAGTGTTTGACGGGCAACATCGAGTACATTCCTTTCTTCATCATTGATGGCAAACTTGTCGATTGAATCGTTAGGGTCTTCATATTTGAATTTTCCCTTGTTTTCAATAATGATAACAGGATACTCGTTTTGAATATTTTGTAAATCATTCCGAACGGTCCGATCTGTTACCGGGCCTTTTCCATCGTCTTCCAAAGACCGGTTGATTATTTCTGTCAAGTCTTTTATTGAGTATCCTTGATTAGACCTCATGTACTTGTCAATGATCTTGAACCTGAAATCCTGGTTTTTGTTTTTCGGCATATACAAATATTGATAATTTTTTTGTTTCTCAATAGATGTCTGATGATATATAATAAAATTCACTTCAATTTAACGCACACAACATCTGGTTTGAAATAAAATTTCACCCCAATTCCCCATATTGCACGTCCACCAAAATCTTTCTCGATGTGCAACACTACCATCTACACCTCCATTCTCGCCGGAATTCAATCTGCAGTAAAATCGACCGAAGATGTTCCTTTCAACGAGGCTCTTGTTGAAGAGCTAAAAGAAAGGGTTGAGCCTATTGCGAACTTTTATGGCATTACCCATTCTGAAGCCATCCTTTTTGGGTATTTCCTGAATGCATCCATCAAGGACCAGGATGTATCAAGGGATTGCATTGTTGCTCATTTTGGAAAAGATATCATTGCCATTGCTGAAATTGATTTGATCATCAGGTCGCTTGCAGACAAACGGCTTGTCATTATCAAAGGTGGCAATAGGAGATTCAAGTTTCATTATAAATCAGTTTCTGCCAATCCCAAGGCGGTATTGGCGATGACGGAAGGTGATATTGCTGTAATGGAAATGCAGAAAGTTGAATCCTTCTC
>JBJOOI010000149.1:0-4596 GCA_046051375.1 Bacteroidota bacterium
CACCGTCTGAGGCCGACCGAACCCTAACCAGGAGGATAAAGGAAGCCTTAAAACTTTTCGATATTCACTTGCTGGATCATGTCATCGTTACCCGCAATGGGTATTACTCTTTTGCAGAATCTCGGGATCGGTCCATCAATGGATTGGGTGCCGTCAAGAGTGAACTTGAGGACGAACTCAGGCAAGAAATCTTGAGGCAATTAAAGAGATTGACCGAAGTCAATTCCCCAAACCTTTTCCAAATGATCCAAACTCCCCAAGGGTATGAGGAAACGGAAAAGATGATCATCAACAAGGTTCTCCATGACCACATGGTGCCAGCGGCGGTTATTCCCATTCTTGAATCCGAATTAGAAATGATCTAATGGAAACAACCAGTCCAATTTATTTGCGTGCCCGTATTGATATGTTCCGGGATGTGCTTTCCAAGTTGGAAGGAAAGGAACTGAATGCGGCCATACTCCGCAATGGTGTATTCCCAAAGGATCGGGATGAAAAAGGATTGGTTGAAGTATATGCAAGGCAAAAGGACTACTCCAATGAGCCATTAACCTTTTCCGAGCTCTGCACCTTCAATACATGGTTTACAAAACATCCTGAGAAAGTCTGTGGGACAGAGGAAATTACTACCAGTCGAGAGTTTCCAATCACCATAAATGGTGATATGAAGTGGATTGAGAATACAATTGGGTATGCCTTGGGGGATTTTCAATTAATCCTTGATTTACCGGGAGACTGGCAGATTGACAATTTTGAGCCTAGCGAAGACTTCTTTGTTCAATACCGATGCAAGGAGTATGTGATACAGGTTTTTGCTCATGGTGTAGGCTACAATTTTCAGTTGCATCAATCAGAGTTGATGTTAGAGAATGAAAACTTTCAAACCATTGATCAAGCCAATGAATACGCCAGATTAATGATGGAGAAGTACCCAGCTGCATTTCCTACAGAGAATATCCTTGAAATGGAAGCCTTGGCCTTGGAAATCGAATTACAAATGAATAGACTATGAGTTACTTATCAGGAATACAACATATTGGGGGATTAGGAATACTCAATCCCTATACTTCAACACGCATTCGAGGTAATCGGAATGTCATTGAGCACGTACTGAAGCAATCAAAGCAGCTCAAGGGTTTGGGTGATGCCGATGGAAAAAAACTCTCCTTTGATGAAGTAGTAGCCAAATACAACAAAGGGATAACTGAACCCGAAATCAAAGCTTGGATTTGGTACAAGCGCAGAATGGGTGTCCCCATGAGTGGCTGGGAAAAGTACTATTTGAAAGGAACGGGCAAAGCCCTGGAATCACAACTCTTTGACCTGGTGAAAGCTGGAGCATTGTTCTACCATGCCGGTGAATTGTTGCCTTTTCCAATGTACACCTACGGCAATATGTACGACCGAACGGTGCAGCTGGAAAAAGACAAGGAAGAAATTGAAAAACACTTCGGATCAGGGATCTACGACCTGCACAAGGAAGCCATTGAAAAAGCGAAGCCTGAGTTATTGACCGTTGAAAATCCGGACGAAAAGGAACGACCGATCATTACGGCAATTTCAGACTTTGCAGTTGATCCCAATCTGTTTTTTATTACCCAGGTTCGTGAGGAATTCATGGATTTGGAAAATGCCGAGGAGCTTAAAAAGGTCAATGGAAAGATTGAACGGAAAAAAGACCGTGAGAAAATAAACATCCGATTTGATGGCGAAACCAAGTACACGTTGCAACATGTTTTTATCAAATGGTTGTTTACGTTGAACACGGATACGGATTTTGAGAAAAGTTCGGCCATCGACATAGCAGATTACTATTTAGCAAACCGTGCATTAAGGGACGATAAACTCACCAAGGAGGAAAAGGCTGAACTAAAAGCCAATGCCAGGATTGAGGGAGAAAAACTGTTTTCGCGATTTCTGCATGAAGTTCTCGCATTTGAGGATCAACAAAAGCTCAATTATGCCTGGAATCGCTTGTACAACGGGCAGTCCGATATCAATTATTCCAAGGTTCCCATTGGGTTTGAATGCTCAGCTCGATTCAAGTCCGGTATCTTACAGATTACCGACATACAGCGAGAAGGAGTTGCCTTTATGGAGGCTATGGGGTCTGGTATTAATGCGTTTGATGTTGGGGTTGGTAAAACAATGACCGCCATTGTCAACTTAGCCCATAACCTGTATTCAGGTAAATGCAAAAGGCCGTTGGTAGTGGTTCCTAAACCCACCTACAAGAAATGGATGAACGAAATCATTGGTTTTACCGACAAAAAAACCGGTGAGTTTGTATCGGGTGTGCTTTCACATACAGGCATTACCGTAAACGATTGGTACAACCTGGGCACCGATGTCGTGAGTAAAATCAACCTGAATAGTCCTGTTCCGGAACGATCAATCACCATGGTTACCTACGAAGGGTTCAAACGATTGGGCTTTGGTGATTCAGTATCCGATGAACTATTTACGGAACTGGTCAATATCCTTGGTCAAAGCCGAGAGAAAAGCAGTAGGGACAAGGAAATAGAATACCAAAAGTTCCGAGAGATGATTGGCGTGGGTCAAAAGAATTCCATCGCTGACATCGATGTGCTTGGGTTTGATTATGCCGTTGTAGACGAAGCTCATCGCTGCAAGAATGTATTTAGCCAGGTAAAAAGTGATGATGACGGTAACAAGCGATACAATATTCAATCTGCTACCTCTGAAACTGGACAAAAGGCATTTTTAATCCTCAGTTTTATCCAGCGCAAATACGGTAGAAATACCATGTTGCTTACAGCAACACCATTCTCCAATTCACCATTGGAAATCTATTCCATGCTGTCTTTGGTGGCGTATGATTCGCTCAGGGATAACGGCATAGTCAACCTAGACACCTTTTTTGACTTGTTTGTTCTGCCAACCGTTGAATGGGCAGCCAATTACAAAGAGGAAATCGTTGAAAAGGAAGTCATTAAGAGCTTTACCAACCGACGAATCCTTCAAAAACTAATCTATAACCACATCCTGTATAAAACAGGCGAAGAAGCTGGTGTGGTGAGGCCCAAAAAGATCAATCTACCGCTGCTTTACAATTTCGATAATGTGAAGGAACGCCTGCCGCAGGAAAAGCAGGTGCTCACCTACATCAACATGACTCCCAAGCAACGGGAAAATCAGAACGGAATTGTAGCCATGGCTAAGAATTCCACCCAGGGCAAACTCGATATGGGAAACCTATTTAGGGCCCTGGCTTATAGTCTAGACAATGCGCTTTCCCCGTATTTATTGAATGGCTCGCCTGAGGATTATAAGGAGTTTGTTGAAGAAAGTCCCAAGATTGCCTACGTGATGAACTGCATAAAGTCAGTGAAATCATGGCACGAAGAACATGGCGAGACCCCTAGTGGGCAAGTTATTTACATGAACCGAGGCAAACAGTTTTTCCCACTGATAAAGGAATACCTAGAAAATGAGGTCGGTTATCAGACAGGGGTAATGTATGACCGTACCAAGGTCGATGAGGTGGAAATCATCTCTTCAGAAATTAATGATACCCGAAAGGAATTGGTGAAAGAAGCCTTTTTGGATGGCGTGGTAAAAATCATCATTGGCACTGCTACCATTCGAGAAGGGATAGATCTTCAGAAACGAGGAACAGTGATTTATAACTGCTACCCGGAATGGAACCCCACTGATATCCGTCAATTGGAAGGACGTATATGGAGACAGGGAAACCAATTCCAGTATGTGCGCATCGTGATGCCATTGGTTCAGGATAGCATGGATGTTTTTGTATTCCAAAAGCTGGAGGAGAAAACATCGCGCATCAATGATATATGGTTTAGAGGTGATCGGGGCAACGTGCTCGACCTGGAAAGTATGGATCCGGAGGAGATCAAACTTGCTTTGATCACGGATGTAGACCGATTGGTTAAAATGTTCTTTGACCAAGCCAAAGAGCAATTGAATCGTGATTACAAGCGAATCAATTTGGCTATTGATGCCATCAAAGAGGTACAAAGGGATATTTCGGATTACAAACTGTATCGGGAGAAAAGCCTAGAAGCCATTCGAGCATTTCATACGTCATTGCTCAATGCACCATTCATGCAAGAAGCTCCAAAGGTTTCGGAGGATGGTGAATTCCTAAACAAACAAGCCAAGCGCGGCAAGGAGCTGAAAGAGGATATCGAGGCATTGCTTAATGCCAGTGATCAACAGGATAAGGATATTCTGGCACTGGGGCGAAAGCTTGAGAGTAGTTATGCGGTGTTAGGGGTTTATTTCTCCAGCCGTTATTACCTGAGCTATTTCAAAGAGTACGTAAGCAAAGTCCGCAAGACCGAACGCACAATTCTTAAACCAAAGGGATATTCATTAACCAGTGATCTTGCTCCGGTATTGGCTCAGTACGAAGCAGACAAACAGGCCGTAAAAGGTCAAGCTGAAACATTCCAAGGTGAACAAAATTCACCCAAGTGGGCGGAACTACGAGCTGAAATTCAGCAGAAAAAGTCTGCTCTACAAGTTGAAGGACGCTCGGCTGAAAGCAGAGCTGAGGAATTTCAACGATTGAATTATCTCCTTGAATACCGGAGTGTTCCGTCTGCTGCC
>JBJOOI010000150.1:0-4581 GCA_046051375.1 Bacteroidota bacterium
TTCTTGAGGTATCGTACAATCGCATAACCAATTGTTAATATGATTACGGCATAAATACTGTTGGTCAATACATCTTCGATTTGATACAGACGAATAATCAGCAAGGCAATACCAGCCAGCCAGATGAACTGGGTCGTATATTCTTTGAGCACCCATCTTTTCCAATTGAATTCCATGGATGAAAATGTAGCTCCTATTCCTTTCAGGGAAGGAATCCAACGGTTGACTCTTGAACAATATGCATCAAAATCAGCACCAAACTTTCCTCTTAGAAAATTTTCTTCAGCAAGCACAATGGCCTGGTAAATGAAAAGAAACAATGGCATGATGATGGCAACATAGATCATGGAGTTGGCCAAAATACCAACACCCAGCAGCATCAGGATATTCCCTACATAAAGTGGATTTCTGCAATGCGAAAAAATACCAGTAGATACCAGATGCTCGGCATAGACTTTCTTGTATTTACCACCCCTTACAATATAAGCCAACCCGATGGTAGCGCCCCTGATGGCTTGTCCCAAAACAGTCACAAACAACCCTACGATCAGGGGCCAGGTTTTATAATCTGCATGAAAAACCTCTTCCGTAAACAACTCCGGAGACGGCAGAAACAACAATCCGTAGAGCAGAATAAAAAGCAGGTTTCTATACTTGAAAAAGAAATTACCGATCTGGATCATGATAGTTTTTTTGCAATGAATCCTGAGAAATTGTACCACTTGAAAAACACTTCTACCGTCCTGAAACCAACCTCTTTCAACAGGGTGATGTTTTCACTCAACTTATAAGGAATGAGGATATTTTCCAATGCCTCGCGTTTTTGTGAAATCTCCATTTCACTGTAATCATTCCTGCGTTTGAAATCATAATAGTACTTGATGAAGTCGCGGTTGAAATCAGTTTCCTCAGCAAGAATTTTCTCAATCACAATCAATACACCACCTGGCTGAAGTTGCTCATGAATGGACCGCAACAATTTCTCGCGGGCAATGGGACGAACAAACTGAAGGGTCAGGCAGAGAATCACCACTGATGCGTCTTTCATTGCCACATGACCTGAGTTGAGGTCTGCCACTTCAAGTGAATAAGGCCTTTTCATTCCCCTCTCTTCGAGCTTGGTCTTGCATTTTTCGAGCATGGGAGCTGAATCATCAATTCCCACGAACTTGATGTGCTGTGGAACGGTCTGGTCCATCATGATCATGGTTGCACCAGTAGAGCATCCCAGATCATAGATAACCCCGTTTTCACCACAATGGTCTGCCACCAGTTCAGACATCATGCGCTGCATCTCAATATAGTAGGGAACGGAGCGGGTAACCATATCATCAAATACCCCGGCCACCTTGTTGTTGAAAGCAAAGTCAGAGGCTTGTTTGATGGGTTCGTCAAAAATCTTGTCCATGTTGTGTAGTTAACGTTTTGAACCGACAAGTTCCGCCGGCATATAGTTTTTTATTGATGAAGTGCCTGTAAGATTTCTTCAATGACGTCTTCAGGATGTTCCAAACCAACGGAAAGCCTGATCAGCCCTGGTGTAATTCCAACGGCCTGTCTTTCCGCCTCACTCAGTTTGGAATGGGTGGTGCTTGCAGGATGGGAAGCAATAGTGCGGCTGTCTCCAAGGTTGTTGGTCATTGACAACCATTTGAGTCCATTGAGAAACTTGCGTCCGCCTTCAAGTCCTGCCTTCAGTTCAAAGGTAAGTATCCCTCCTCCATTGGACATCTGTTTGACAGCAATGTCATACCTTGGATGAGAGCGTAAAAACGGATACTTGACCCAGTTCAATGCAGGATGATTTTCCAGGGCCTTTGCAATCTGCAGGGCATTTTGCGCGTGCTTGTCCATCCTTACATAAAGTGTTTCAAGGCTTTTAGACAATATCCATGCGTTGAATGCACTCAGGGAGGGTCCGGTATTGCGGATATATAGATACATTTCCCTGACCAATTCTTTTTTTCCCACAACAACACCTCCCAATACCCTTCCCTGCCCATCCATGAACTTTGTAGCTGAATGCAAGACCAGGTCTGCCCCAAAGTGTATGGGTTGTTGGACAGCCGGTGTTGCAAAACAATTGTCCACCACAAAAATGATATTGTGCTTTTTGCAGATGGCTGCAACCAATTCCATATCAATGATATCCAATCCAGGATTGGATGGGGTTTCAACGTAGAGTAACTTTGTATTGGACTTGACCAATGCCTCAATGGTTTCAGGCTTGTTCATATCAAAATAGCTGTATTCAATTCCCCATTTTGGGAGGTATTTTGTAAGAATAGCATGGGTGGATCCAAAGACTGCAGATGCAGAAATAACATGATCTCCTGCAGACAAGAAAGTCATGAAGCAGGCGTTGACAGCTGCCATGCCTGTTGCAGTAGCAATGCCATCCTCGGCACCTTCCATCAAACAAACTTTCTTGATGAACTCATCAACAGAAGGATTTGAAAAACGGGAATAGATATTGACATCCAGGCTTTCATCGGAGAAAGCGGCAGCCATGTCTTCTGCAGAATCATACACAAAACTGCTGGTGAGGAACAAAGGAGTAGAGTGTTCCTTCTCTCCGGTTCTTTCTGTCTGGGTACGTATCGCTAGTGTTTCAGGGCGCATTTATAATATTTTATTGTCCGGAAACTGCCGAACCATTTACAATAACGCTGAAATCAATGGCAGCACCCGCTGCCCTGAGGGTTTCAGCCACAGAACAATATTTCTCCATGGAAAGGTCTACTGCCCTGAAGGCTTTTGCTGGATCAACCTTTCCGGTAATGTTAAAAACCAACTGGATGTTTTTCCAAAGAGAAGGCTCTTTTCCTTCTTCTCTTTGACCATCCACCTCAATGATGAGGTTTTCAAGACCCTGGCGTTGTTTTTTCAGGATACTGATCACATCGACAGCACTACAACCGCAAAGGGCTGAAAGCAACATTTGCATGGGCCTGAAACCAGATCCATTTCCTCCTTGTGCTACAGGGATGTCAATGCGCATGGTATGTCCATCTGCATCGGTAACATCAAAGCCATACTCCTTTTCAGCCAAACGGGCAGTGATCAATGCCATAAGAATAAATTGGGTACAAATATACGATTTCAGCCCCAAAAATGGCTGAACCATCCTTGTTGATTGGTATTCAAGCCAACTGCACTAATTTTGGGGACATGACAAGCGAAACAGCCATCTTGATTCAGGAAAAATTATCAGGCCTGCAAGGCAGCTTGAGGCAATTGAATGATGACAATATTCAACTGCATGCTAAGATTGATTTGCTTAAAAAAGAAAAGGAAATCCTCATGAAAGCCATGAGTAATTTTATTGCTCTCGAAGACCGGCTCGAAACCCTGCAAAACAAGAATACCACCCTCGAAACCCAGCTTCACTACCTGCTGAATTCAATTGAAAAAATGGAAAAAATCTTGGGAATTGAAACCAACTTATGATTTTAGCAGTTGGTTGATACATTTTTCAAGACTTTGCTTCCAGCTTTCAGGATGCACGCCAAAAACAAGCTTGATTTTTTGTTTGTCCATCACACTGTAAGCGGGGCGTTTTGCAGGTGTGGGATAAGCACTGGAAGGAATTGGATGAACAATGCAATCTGAACCCATAATTCTTTTGATTTCAAGGGCAAAATCATACCAGGTAATTTCCCCGTCATTGGAATAATTGTAAATTCCCGGATGCCATTGGGGCAGATCGATGATGTTTACAATAAATGAGGCCAGATCTGCTGCCCATGTGGGGCTACCCTTCTGGTCATTGACCACAGAAATCTCTTTGCGATCCTTCATCAATCGCATCATGGTCTTGACAAAATTATTGCCATAAGTAGAATACACCCAGGATGTTCGAATGATAACAGAGAGTGGATTATGTTTAACTGCCGCTTGCTCTCCTTCAAGTTTTGTTTGTCCATAAACGGAACTGGGGCCTGTGGGAGATGTTTCATTATACGGTTCGCTTGCATCTCCCCCGTACACATAGTCTGTAGAAATATGAACGAATCGACAGTCGTGGTCAGCTGAAACGGCCGCCAGTATGCCAACAGATTCTGCGTTGACAAGGTGCGCCAATGCAGCTTCTTGCTCTGCTTTGTCTACGGCTGTGTAGGCTGCACAATTGATACAATAATCTGGGGAGAAAGAAGCAAACACATTCCTGACCAACTCAAAATGATGAATGGGAAGATCCTCTCGGGAGAGAAACAAAAATTCGTGTTCTGGACGGCTTAAAGCCAGGTCCCGCAATTCTTTTCCAAGCTGGCCATTTGCTCCCGTAACAAGGATTTTTTTCATTGCTCAGGATTAAAAATCTTCATCAATCTTGTCAAAAGTAGGAAGTACAAGATCCTTCTCAGAAACAACCATTTCCTCGGGAGAAATTTTCCAATCAATGTTCAGCGAAGGATCATTGAAAAGCAATCCCGACTCACTCTGCTTGTTGTATAGCGCATCGCATTTGTACATGACATCAGCAGATGCACTGAGTATTGAAAATCCATGGGCAAACCCCTTGGGAACAAGCAATTGTTTTTTGTTATCCCCTGTGAGGATCACAGTAAATGATTTCCC
>JBJOOI010000151.1:0-4578 GCA_046051375.1 Bacteroidota bacterium
AAGCGGTCTGCGGTAAATTGTTGAATGGGCGCCATGGTACTGATTGACTGATGAATTATGAGAGAGGGAGGTGGACCATTTTTCCAGTTCTTGCACTTTCATAAATGGCCAATACAATCTCCACGGCCTTCCTGCCTTCTACTGCATCAACCATTGGCTGGGTATCGGTTTCGATGGCATGGATCATGTTTTCAATCTGCCGCTGATGGCCAACAAAACTGATGTCTGCAGGATTGGAAGCACCGCCACCATGCGCGAGTGCGTTTCCTTTCATGTCTTCATTGAGTTGGCTGTCTTCTGCTGTCATTTCAAGAAATTCCCATTTGGTCAAATTGCTTTCTTGCAGTACTGCGGTGCCCACCGTTCCATTGATTTCAATCCGCTTCAAATCTCCGGGGAAAATCGCAGTAGAACATTCAATATTGCCCATTGCACCATTGGCAAATTTCAGCACGGCAACTACAGTATCTTCCACTTCAATTTCCTTATGCCTTCTGTTACCTGCAAAAGCCTGCACTGATTCAACCTTTCCCATGTACCATTGCAAGAGGTCAACGGAATGGATGCCCTGGTTCATCAGCGCACCACCGCCATCCAGCGCGATGGTTCCCCTCCAGGGATTCGACTTGTAATAGGCTTCGCTGCGGTGCCATTTTACATAGGCATCGCCCAATACGATATCACCAAATTTTCCAGCATCCATCGCCCTCTTCAGCAACAGGGCCTGGTCATAAAAACGAGAAGGAAAAATGACGCCCACCTTTAGCCCTGTCATCCTGGATGCTGCGATGATGCTATCACATTTTTCAAGGGTAACTTCCAACGGCTTCTCTACCAGGCAATGCTTCCCCGCCAGGATGCATTGAAGCGTAGGGTCTTCATGTGCTCCGGAAGGAGTGCAGATGCAAACAATGTCTATGGCAGGATCCGCCAGCATCTCCTCCAGTGTATCAAATGCCTTGCAATGGTGTTGCGATGCGAAAGCTTCCATTTTTTCAACCCCTCGGCTGTGCAATCCAATCAATGCTGCATTGCCGATGGCTCCGATGGCCTTGGCATGCACATGCGCAATCATTCCAGCGCCAATGATTCCAAATCCAAATTTTCTATCGCTCATCCTTTTCTTGATTTATTGATTATTCTCCTTTTTCTTTCAGGGCCAATACAAGCTCCTCAACTTTTTCAGGCACCTGTTTTGTCAACAATCCTGCGCCAATGAATACCAGTGCCGACACCATGGTGGGCAATCCCACTTCCAGGGCCAGATTGCCCAGATACAGGTTCTTGGCAATGACGAATGTGAGCAGTCCGGCAACAATAGAAGCAATGGCTGCTCTCGGACCGCAACGTTTGAACATGGGCAATAGTCCGAACAACAACGGCATTGAGGTCGGACCGAGCAGGGCTGCAAACCAATTGACGATCAGCCCGAGTACACCACCAAAACGCTGGTAATTCAATGCAATCACAAGCGTTGCCAATGTAAATACAAAAGTGGTGATGCGTGCGGTGCGCAAAGCATATTTTTCGTTGCTGAATTTTTTGGAGAGTACAGGCAGAATATCCCTTGTGATGACAGCTGCCACTGTATTGACATCAGAAGAAGTCATGCCCATGGTTGCTGCAAACAGGGAGGCGATGACCAATCCTATCATGCCAGTGGGAAGCACTTCAAGCATCAACCAACCATATGATTCTGAAGGAACGGTTCCTGCAGGAAGCAGTAGGGGTGCTGCCCACATGGGAAAGAACAAAATCAGGGGCCACAACAAATACAAGACCCCGGAAAGCCATGCGGCTTTGGAGGCCTCTTTTTCTGTGGGGGAAGAAATATAACGGGTGGCCAGGCTCCAGCTGCCTCCATTGTAACTCAGGAAATATAAAAAGAACATCACCAGCACAAATCCAACAGAATAGGGTTCATTGAACAATGCATGGTGCTCTGGGGGAAGCTTTTTCCAAATACCCGTGATGGAATCTGTTCCGCCCAACCTGTTCACCACCAATACAAACATCACGATACTGCCCAGCACCTGTACGATGAACTGGATAAAATCTGTAACAATCACACCCCATAGCCCTCCAAAAGTAACATAGACAAGGGTTACAACACCTGAAACCATGATGCCTGTTTCCATAGGGATGCCAGCGACTACTTTGAGCAGGATGCCAATCGCAGCCCATTTTGCCCCCACATCAAAGACCTTGAGCAATACACCATTCCAGGCGACCACCTGTTGGGTAAGCAGGTTGTACCGGATGCGGAGGTATTCAAGTGGAGACTGGATCTGCAACTGCTTGCGCAGTCTGACCCAATAGACCGGAAAGATTCCTGCGGCGCCAATGATCACCAACCCTACCGGCAATGCCCACCAGATATACATCGTAAAACCATGCGTGAAAGCTACTGCAGCATAGGCAACAAATACGGCACCACTATGCCCGGAAACATGGTGAGAAATACCGGCCAGCCACCAGGGCAGTTTACCCCCTGCAACAAAATAATCCTCTGCATTTTTGCTGCGGTAATATGACATGATGCCGATCACCAACATGCTCAGAAAAAACAAGCCGATAACAGCAAGATCGATGGATTGTAACTGCATGAAAGAGGCCTAGGCCATTTGATGAATTATGCTTTTAAAGATAAAGCATATCACCTTCGTATCCCGGAAAAAGTTTGGCGGTATTTACCACATTGAGGTGTTTTTTTGCCACCGCACCAAATACGGATCGGAAGTCTGTTGTGACCGGCAGATCCCTGTTGTCTTCCAGTGAAGCCTTGTCCAAAGAACCCATCTTGTGGTATACTTTTCCACCTTGGACATCATTGCCCAACACAAAAAGACAGCTTGCCCTTCCATGGTCTGTTCCTCCGGTTCCGTTTTGGTGAACCGTTCTTCCAAACTCAGTCATGGTCATCACGGTAACCTCATCCTGATAGCCTGCCATGTCTTTCCAAAATGCAGCAATGCTGTCTGAGAAATCTTTCAGGTTTCTGGCAAAGGACCCATTGGTTGTTCCCTGGTTGAAATGGGTATCCCATCCACCGGATTCAGCAAAAGCAACCTCCATCCCAATGTTCATCTTGACCAGCATGGCGATCTGTTTCAAGGATTTCCCCAGGGGAGAATTGGGATAGATGGCCCCGGATGCAGGTGTATAATTTTTGACCAATTTGAGGTCCAGCATTTTCATCGCTTCAAAACTTTCCTTGCCGGATTGCTTCAACAATTGGTTGGAGGTCTGGTCGTACAATTGTTCAAACGAATTGGCTGCTATGTTGCCGGCAAGCGGATTGCCCCTCATCTGTATCACAAACTCCTCAAGGTTGTTGATGGCCAAGGCATCATGATCTCCTTGCAAGGACCTGGGCAATGCGGCAGTCAGGCTAACTGCACTGAAAGGCGTTGCATCATGACCGGTCAAACCCACTGCCCTGTTCAACCACCCACTGGCAGTGCTTTTGCTATTGGGCGTTCCGCTTTCCATATAATCCTGTGCATCAAAATGGCTTCTTGTTTTGTTGGGACTGCCAACACCATGCACAACGGCCATGCGTCCTTCGGTAAAATAGGGGGACAGCGAACCCAATGAAGGGTGCAAGGCAAATTTTCCGTCAAGGTCAAAAAGCTGCCCTTCGGTTTGGGCAGGGCTCATGTACAGGCCTGGCCTGAGTAGTTTCAGGTTGGGGTCACTGTAAGGCGTTACCGCCATCAGTCCATCCATTGCCCCTCGTTGAAAAATGCAGACCAGCGTCTTGTTTTTTTTGTAGGGAGGAATAATTTTTTTCTCTCCTGCAGTTGCTGTGATAAAGGACGGAACACCGCCCAAGCCTGTTGCAAATAATGCCATGGCACCCGATCTCATGAAAGCTCTTCTGTTGGTCATAGCAAATAATTATTTTCTTTGAAATTCTGGTGAACCAATGATGATGCCCACCACATGGGCCACTTGTCCTGAAACACCTGTTTCCATTTTTTTCTCCTTCCCCTTTCCCATTTTCAGTGTCTTCTCCTCACCCATCATGTCAGCCTCCCTTGTGGTATCTTCCTGAATGGTTGATGTCGATTGCGTTGAAGCCAATGCCTTGTCCAGCCTGGATTGTAGCGCTTCATCGCGTACAAGACTTGTCAGGCGACCGATGTTTTCTTTTTGATTTCTTCCAGGCAATAAAATGGCGCTGTAGGTCTGCAATGCATCATCCACACTTTCGGGCTCATGGTTGTTGTTCAACGCAAGCAGGTTCATGCCAACACCTGGAATGCGCTGTGCAGCGATGGCCAGGCCAAAATTCATCCTGTTCAACAAGGACCCGGTATTGACCCAAAATGAGGCCTTGTCCGGAAAGCCTGTTGGGGCAGCATAGCTATAGGTTTTCTGTCCCATCCTGGTGCACCAATCATTGAGCTGGTTGGCATTCCGCAGGTCTGCATTGGTGGCCCTGATCGCACTTACCACCAATTCAAAAGGAGATTTTATTTTGCTGCGCAAGACTTCCTTTTTCCAAAACTCCCTGCTGTTGAGCATGGCAATCATCGTCTGCTTAATATCTCCTCCGGATTGGGTGAATACATC
>JBJOOI010000152.1:0-4693 GCA_046051375.1 Bacteroidota bacterium
TCTGTTTCTTGTATCAAAGCCCCAGGTCAGTTTCTCCCTCAGGGTTTTAAGGAAATTGTTTTCATTGAGCCTGAGGAGGTTAAAGCAAAATTGTTCTTTTTTAATGGCCAATTGAACACTTTTGTCCACCAGTTCTTTCCGTGAATCCAGGGTGCAGATAAAATCATCCACCCTGCCTTCCACTTCAAAAGAAATGACATGGTGATTGGGTACCACAATAGGCCTGATGTTGAGGTTATGGGGAGCAATGGGGGTAATGACGAAACTCTCACTGTCCGGAAATATTACCGGACCGTTGCAACTCAATGAATAGCCGGTAGACCCTGTGGGAGAACTCCCGCTTGTGGATGGTGAATTCATTCAAGGCGAAGGGCTCATCGCCAAACAATGGCACACTGGCATCCAGGTGTAGCAATCCACGTTTGTCGAGCACATAACTACGGGCCTTGAGGGATTGTACAGCTTCTTCAATATTGTCTTTTCCCAGGCTGGCAAGAAAACCGAGCCGGCCGAAATTAATACCCAACACAGGAATTTTTTTATCCCGCACCAGACAAACAGTGTCCAGCAGGGTTCCATCGCCACCCAGTGAAATCAAGGCATCAATAGACTCATCAAGATCACTGGCGTCAGCGAAAGACTGAATCCCTGCGTTTGGGGCATAGTGCATTGAAAGTTCGTGCTGAAACTGGTCCCCAAGTGCACTGTACATCACGGGAGAGATACCTGCATTCAGCAGGGCCTCTGTGAGGTTGATCAGGTCCTGGGGCTGAACGGTTTCTCCTCCCCTGCTGTATATGGCTACTTTCATGATGAAGCAAAAGTAACAAATGTTTGGCCGATAGGCTTGTTTGGAGAATTTTCTACTAATTCCTTGAATCTGCCTTGCGCACAAAAAGCCCGCTCTGGTTCAACTGATTGAAGCTGTATTCAACACGCAACACCACGTCATAAATGCTGATGATATCCAAGCCAATTCCTCCTGTATAGAGCATTTTGTTGTTCAGCATGTTGAGTTTATTGTTGTTCTTGTTATAGACATAACCTACATCGCCATAGGCTTTGAGATAGAACTTGAATGGAATGGCCGCATAGGTTTTTGAGCGCAGCCCTGTTTTGAGTGTATAGGAAAAGAACTCCTTCCCTACTGTGTTGCGAACAAATCCACCAGCAACACCATCCACCACATAATATTCCAAACCACGCAAATAAGCATCACTGTAACCAAGCATAAACTGATTGAAATAAGGCTGATCAAACGGAACCCTGATATGCCCTTCAGCGATGGTATTGAAGTAAAACTTATTGGGCAGGGGGAAATATTTACCCACGTTAAAGAAAAGCTGTGAGAGATTGACGCTGTTGTTGAGCCCACCTCTGCGCAAAAATTCAATTTCGATGGTTTTTCCTTTGGTTGGATAAGGAATATAATTGACATCAAAATACTGGTAGGTATACCGCAATTCAGGATAGGATGCCCTGGTTTGGGAGGAGCCAATATAATTGCTGTTCAGGGCAGCAACAGTATCTGCAATGGATTCCATCTGATAACCCAGCCTAAGGTAATGTCGGGCGATGGAGCCTTTGCGGTATGAGTAAACACCTCCAAGGTAAACCTGCTTTCTGATGAACTTGTTTTCATCCTTGAAAAAAACCTGCTTGTTGCCAATGGTATTGTGGTTGATTTCGCGGTTTCGGGAATAGGAGGCCTCAAACCCCCACCCATGCCTAAGGGCATTGTCAGAAAATGGATTGTAATATTTCAGGGTTGCCCGCTGGGTGTACCCATTGATCAGCCAAATGTTGAGCTTGTCATTTCTGCCCGTGATATTTTTGCCCAAAAATTTCAGCCCATAATTCAAACGGTCTGGATCCAATCCATGGTCATTCAACCATACATTCCAGTTCCTGTCTGCAGGTTTGAGATAAGGGAGCGGGAAATAATACCAACGTTCTTTTACGTCAACAAAAATATCCAAAGAGTCATTGTTCCAATTGGTGAAACTGACACTGGCATCCACGAAAAGCGCTGTATTCATGAGGTTTTGACGGCTCACTTGCAATCCGGCCAACATGTCAGAAATAGAATAGGGATTGTTTTTTTGAAAGACCAGCTCTCTTGCAACGATATAGGGTTTGGTTTTTTTGTTTCCCTGAATAATGAAGTTTCGGATGATGATATGCGATGATTTCAAGAGGGGATCATCCTGGTATTCAATAGCCGATTGGTCCTGCGCTTGCAGTGAACAATTGAAGATGAACAATAGCGAAAAAAACTTCCGCAGGATTATCATGGGGTTGATCAGTTAGCGCCTACAATGGCTTACAAATTCAGGTAATTCATCAGATGGTCCAGGTTATTCTGGAGGGAATTGTCGTAGGATTCATCCCCATAGTAATAGAGCACATTGTATTCGTGCCGCTGGAAAGTAGCAACGACATCAGAAACTTCTTCCTTGTTGATGCGGAGTACAACCTGTATCATTCCGGTATGTTGATCCTGGATGGAATTCAATTGCATGATCATGGCATCATTGGACTCTACCAGGCGGTTGATTTCTCCTGGAGCATAGTCATGCCTCGCCACCTCCAGCACAATCATCGATCCGGATTCAGAAACGCCAGACAAAAGGGAAATCTGGTCCAGCATTTTTGCCATTCCAATGACACCTTCCCATTCATTGTGCTCATTGACCACTGGCACCTGATCAATGTAAAACTTCGTCCTTACACGGAGAGCCTGCAGAAAATGGTCTCCGGTACGCACAAAAGGTTTGATAAAGCGATGTTGGAGGGAAATGACCTCTGCCGTTGATTCTGCATCTTCGAGTTCATCAAATGCGACCATGCCCAGGTATTGCAAACCATCAAGAACAGGGATATGTTCAATCCTGGCTTCATCCATCATTTCCATTGCGTGACTGACCGTATCATGGAGGTCTACGGTGATCATGGTGGATTCAAGCAATTGGCTGCAGTAGGTCATATTCTATTTTGATAGACCAATATTACTCTTAATTGGCTGCAGTTGTGGCTTGTTTTTGTAAAAATTGTGCAAGAATTACGTTAAACTCGTTTGGCAGCTCCATCATGGGGGCATGTCCGCAGTGATCAATGAAGTGTAATTCACTGTTGGAAATCAATTTATTGAACTCCCTGCCGACAAATGGTGGCGTGATGCTATCATTGTTACCCCAGATCAACAAGGTTGGCAATTTGATCTGGCGGAGCTCTTCCCCAAGGTTGTTTTTGATGGCGGAGCGGGCCAAAGAGATGACTTTCAAGGTCTTCATCCTTTCATTGACAATCTGATACACCTCATCCACCAATTCCTTGGAAGCAGTTTTGGGATCGTAAAACGTCATTTCTGTCTTTTTCCGGATGTATTCATAGTCTCCACGTTTGGGATAGGTATCGCCCATCCCATTTTCAAAAAGACCCGAACTTCCTGTAAGTATCAATGATTTTACTTTGGCAGGAGTTTTCAGCACATGCACCAGTGCCACATGGCCACCCAGTGAGTTCCCCAACAAATGTATACCCTTGTAACCACGGTGATCAATGAATTTGGTCAGGTATTTTTCTAAACCGCCAACTGTGGTATGCAGCAAATCCAACTCAAACAGCGGCAGAAGTGGTACAATAACCTGATGGGTATGGCGAAAATGGTTAATGATGCCCGCAAAATTGCTCATGGCACCAAACAGACCATGCAGAAGGATCAAGGGTTCTCCCTGACCTTCCTCAATGAACTTGAACTTTCCATCCTCTTTGACTTCGTATGGTAGACTCATATATGTTTCCGAAACAGGATATTAAAATGGTAAAATAGCGTTGAACTCCGACAAAGAAAAGTAAAATGGCTGACATTACCCATTTGTAGGGAAGAAATGGATGAACAGAGAAAAGGAATTGTTTAGTCTTTTTTTACTGAAACCCTGATATCATTGAACAGATTCTTTAGTGCGGGTAGCCATTCACTGAATTGTGACACCAACCATTGGCCATACCTCATTAAATAACTGAATGATTTGGAATCAGTTGCCTGCCCATCTCCCAGCAAGCCAAAGCGGCTGCAATAGACAAGGATGACGGCAAAAAAGGTAATATAAATGCAACACATGACCAGGATGCCAAGAAACCTGTTCACAAGGCCCAGCAACATGAGTTCGGCTGATTTCTCAATAAGCTTTCCGACCAACCTTACTGCAATGATTCCTGCAATCATGACCAGGATAAAGGACAAAAATGAAAACCATTTGCTGTCGCTGCTGGAATGTGTCCTGATATACCCTTCCACCGTGCCTGAAAAATGAAATGCCAGTGCCAGGGCCACAAAATAAGAGACGAACACAAAAATGGCCATGATGAAGCCCTTGGTCCAGCCTTTGTAGATGGCCAGTGCGAGGAGGATCAGGAGGAGGATGTCGATTACCATCGTTGAAGGGGTTGAAGTGGTTGAAAGGGTTGAAGAAAGTTCATCAAGTATGATGCCCTGTCATCAGCTTTCGGTCCTACTGCGGGGTCAACAACTCTTTTACGATGGCGGAAATGGCCTTCCCATCTGCTTTTCCGGCCAATTGTTTTGAGGCTACGCCCATTACCTGGCCGAGTCCACTGATATTGGTTACCCCAAGTTGGCTGATGATGCCTGCAATGATGGTTTTTAATTCAGCAGGATCCAGTTGTTTCG
>JBJOOI010000153.1:0-4542 GCA_046051375.1 Bacteroidota bacterium
CATGGGTTCAAGGCTTACCCACCAGCAGTTGTTGCAGATGAACCCCAAAGAATACCTGAATGGCTATGGGGTCAACATCACTGCACTGACAGATGCCACTGGTCGGCCTCTCAGCTACACCGTTAACCAAACCATGATGCGGGTTGAAATGCCCATTCCACTGAAACCTGGGCAAAAATTTGTTTTCAAGTGCAATTGGAATTATAAAATTCCTGATAAGCTTACCCGATACGGGAGGGGTGGGTATGAATATTTTGCGGAAGATGATAACAACCTTTATTCCATTGCACAGTGGTTTCCTCGTTTGGCGGTCTACAGCGATTTTCAAGGCTGGCAGAACATGCAATTCACAGGTGGTGCCGAGTTTGCGCTGACTTTCGGAAACTATAAAGTCAATATCACAGTGCCTGAGGATCATATTGTTGCAGCAACCGGTGAATGTAAAAACCTTGCAGCTGTATTGACTCCTGCACAGATGGCACGCTGGCAGCAAGCCCAAACAGCCACTGAACCCATTGAGGTGGTGACTCTGGCGGAAGCCATCGAAAATGCGAAGGAAAAATCCAAAGGCAAGAAGACCTGGAGCTACGAGGCCATCAATGTCCGCGACTTTGCGTTCAACTCATCCCGCCGCCTTGTTTGGGATGCGATGGCTGCAGATGTTGAAGGAAAGAAAGTAATGTGCATGAGCTATTATGGAAAAGAAGCCTATCCGATTTATAAAAAATACTCAACCAAGGCAGTATACCATACCATCAAGACCTATTCTAAATTCACCATTGCCTATCCTTATCCAGTGGCTATTTCAGTGGAGGCATCGATTGGAATGGAATATCCCATGATTGCCATGAATTACGGAAGGGCTGAAAAAGATGGCACCTACAGTGAGGCTACAAAGTATGGTGCGATTGGTGTGATCATCCATGAGGTGGGACACAATTTCTTCCCCATGATCATCAACTCCGATGAAAGGCAATACTGGTGGATGGATGAAGGCTTGAACACCTTTGTACAGTTCCTGACTGAGCAGGAGTTTGACAACAATTACCCCTCTCGCCGTGGTCCTGCACACCTGATTGCAGACTACATGAAACTACCCAAAGACATGCTGGAACCCATCATGACCAAGGGTGATAATGTAGCCAGCGTTGGATCAAATGCCTATGCAAAGGCAGCTACAGGGTTGAACATCCTGCGTGAAACCATCATGGGAAGAGAGCTGTTTGACTATGCTTTTAAGGAATATGCAAGAAGATGGGCCTTCAAGCACCCAACACCCAATGACCTGTTCAGGACGCTGGAGGATGCCAGTGCTGTAGACCTGGATTGGTTCTGGAGAGGTTGGTATTATGGCACCGATCCCGTGGATATTTCAATTGATTCAGTAAAATGGTTCAGGTTGGATGCCAACAAAAACATGGCTTCCATGAAGGCACCTGAGTTTGAAACCATCAGCAAGGTCAGGAACCGTGAGGACAAGAATTTAATATACTATACCAATACTGATACAACCCTTCGCGACTTCTATTATTACAACAGGAATGCTGATGCAAAAATGTTCCAGGACATGGCGCAGCAACAGCTGGATGCACAAAAAGACAATGCCAATTATGCAGCATGGGAAGACAAGCATTTCTATGAGCTGCAATTCAGCAACAAAGGTGGAATGGTCATGCCCATTATTGTGGAATGGACGTTCAAGGATGGCAGCAAGGAAGTGGACAGGATTCCTGTTGGTATCTGGAAATTAAATGAAGAAAAAGTGACCAAGTTGTTTGTTAAGAACAAGGAAGTGGTTGGCATCAAATTGGATCCCATGCGCGAAACCGCAGACATCAATGAGTCCAATGGCATGTGGCCTGTAAGGGAGATGCCCAGCAGGTTCCAGTTGTTCAAAGGAGCTTCCTCCATCAGCGGTTTGGGTGCACCAAGGGGTGGCGGTCCATCAACCAATGCCATGCAAAAAGCAAAAAAATAGATTAGTCTAACCAGGAATTGAATTCTTCCTGGGTTACGAGGCCTTGTTTTCTTTTAACCTCTTTACCATTTTTGTAGAGGATAAAAGTTGGCAAGGCCTCTACATTTAAGGACTTCATCAGCGTTGTTTCAATGCCACCGTCCATTTTTACCATGGTGAGTTTTTTGTTGTTTTGTTTCATGAAGGCCTCTAGTACAGGTTCCATCTTTTTACAGGGAGGGCACCACTCTGCACCAAAATCCACCAGAACAACCTTGGTACTCCTGACCTGACCCTCGTAGGAAGCCATGGATGTTTGTTTGGCATTAGGGTCAACACCTACCAAAGGTTTTCCCTCTCTTTTCCATGCATTGATGCCACCTTCCAGGTTGGTAACGGTATAGCCCTTTGCTCGCAAGACTTCAGCAGCTGCCCCACTTCTTCCACCACTCAGGCAATAAATGTAAACATGTTTATTCTTGTCGAGATGGGATGTTCTGTCGTTGAATTCGTTTTTATCAAGCCAGTTGGCCTGCAACGCGTTGTTGATATGACCGCTCTTGTATTCATCCGCTGTCCTGACATCAAGCACCTGGATTTTCCCGGCACCGATGGCTTTTAAAAAGGCATCAGGATTGATGGCTGTTTGCTGGCCATTGAGAGAACAGGCAGTAATCATGAGCAGCAAAGCGGAGATGAAGTATTTCATGCTAGTATTTTTACAAAAGTAGAGAATTGCTTTAACTTGCCTGCATGTCAGACGCCAAACTCATCATGTTCGACAACCGCCTCAAGAAGGTTTACAGGATTTTGCAAAAGCAGGCAAAACAGCTTGGCGTTTCCTGTTATCGGTTGTATGACCGTGATTTGCCTGAGTTTCCCCTGATCATTGATGTGTATGGGGAGAATGTTTTGGTGACCGAATACAGGAGCAATCACCGGCTGTCTGAGGAAGATTATGACCGTTGGCTGGAAGACAGTCTTGAAGTGGTCAGGCATGTACTGGCCAAATCAGAAGATCAGCTTTACCTCAAAGAGCGAAAAAGAAAAGAAAGCAGGCAAGACCAGTACCAAAAAACAGACGACCGCAAAGAGTTTATTGAAGTTGAGGAGGGTGGTTTAAAGTTCCTGGTCAACCTCACTGATTATCTGGATACGGGGCTGTTCATTGATCACCGCATCACCAGGGACATTGTCAGGAAAGCATCTTTGGGCAAGCGGGTCTTGAACCTGTTCTGTTATACAGGATCTTTCTCAGTCTATGCAGCTGCGGGAGGCGCAAAAAGCATTGTCTCTGCAGATCTCTCCAATACCTATTTGGAATGGGCACGGAACAATATGGAACTGAATGGTTTTTCGGGTCAACAATTCAGCTGCGAAAGGGTAGATGTGCTGCAATATTTGCCTACGCTTGAAAAGGAAAGTTTTGATTTGATTGTGCTGGATCCACCCACATTCAGCAACAGCAAATCAATGAAGGATGTACTTGAAGTTCAGCCGATGCATGTTGAAATGATCAATGAATGCCTGAGGGTTCTTTCTCCAGGTGGAGTGCTGTATTTTAGTACCAATGCCAGAAAGTTTGAACTGGATGAAGCTGGCATCAAAGGAACGGTCAAAAACATCACCACCGCAACCACTCCATTTGATTTCAAAGGGAAGCTGTTGCGGTGGTGCTATATGATTACAAAAGAAATTTAGCTTACAATCTCAACGATCTCAACCTCAAACGTGAGGTCTTTTCCAGCAAGGAAATGGTTGGCATCCATAATGATCACCTCTTCCTTTACTTCCATCACTACAACAGGAACAGGCTGTCCGTATTGGTTTTGAAGGTTCAGTTTCATGCCTACTTCAACAGTCATTCCTTCCGGAATATTGGATGATGGAAATTCAATGATGGCGCTTGGATCTTTTTGACCATAGCCATGGTCTGGATCAATCAGGATGGTTTTCTTTTCACCAACAGCCATGCCAACAACGCCGGCGTCAAAGCCTGCAATCATTTGTCCTGCACCAACCGTAAATTCCAATGGTGCACGTCCTACTGAACTGTCGAACTGTGATCCGTCTTCCAGTGTACCAGTGTAATGAACTCTTACTACGTCTCCGCTTTTAACTTGCATAATTTGTTTTTTAATTGTTCCATTTCAACTGGGGAACCTGCCTGCAAATGACAAAACGAGTCATTGGGCGCTGGATGTTTCAGCAGAAATAATTCGGCAAAACTACCTTTATTCTTTTATTTTTATTGAAATAAAGCCCTAAAACAATGAGAAAGTTTATCATCTTGATCTTGCTGACTTTCACCGCGCTTTTTTCAACAGCACAAACTGCTCCCGGCTTGATCCAGCCCGGTGCAGCCAACCTGGATCTATACCTTCCATTGTTGAAAGGGAAGCTTGTGGGCTTGTTTGCCAACCAGACGTCAATGGTCGGAGATGAGCACCTTGTTGATCTGTTGATGGGAAAAGGAATTAAAATACAGCTCATTTTTGGACCAGAGCATGGATTTCGGGGTACGGCGGATGCCGGTGAAAAGGTGGGCAATTATGTGGATGAAAAAACAGGAATCCCCGTGGTTT
>JBJOOI010000154.1:0-4540 GCA_046051375.1 Bacteroidota bacterium
AGGGAGAATCCAATGGATGGAATGTTTTCAATGGATGCTTCGATTGCGGCACTCATGGTTCCGGAATAAATCACATTGATGGACTGGTTTGCACCATGGTTGATGCCGCTGAGGCAGATGTCGGGTTTCTGGTGAAGGATCTTGTCAACGGCCAGCTTTACACAATCAACGGGTGTCCCACTGCAAGACCATGACTCAACACCATCCATCAGGTGAACCTTGTGCAACCGCAAAGGGAAACCAATGGTGATGGCATGTCCCATCCCTGATTGCGGTTTGTCAGGTGCCACCACAACAACCCTTCCAAGGTCTTTCACTGCCTCAATCAGGTTCCTGATGCCAGGTGCGGTTAGGCTATCATCGTTGGTAATCAGGATTACCGGTACTTTTTTTGTCTTCTTTGCGCTGGTTTTCTTTTTCATCCCTTTAATAATGGATAAAATTACCACTTATTTCAGTTCCTATCCGGATGGAGCCCAAGAGATTATGAATAAAAATTTAGCAAAAAATAGTTTGAAAACTAAATAATTTAGTATATTGCCCCAAATTCATTAGTATGTCACAGTCATATGCAGGCCAAAACCTAAAGTATCTGCGCAAGTTGAAGGGGCTTACCCAGGAAGAATTTGCCAACAAACTTCAAATCAAACGTTCTCTTCTCGGGGCTTATGAAGAGGAAAGGGCTGAGCCCCGGATTGATGTGTTGGAAATCATCAGTGACCAATTCGGCATCAGCCTTGATGAGCTTCTACGCAGAGACCTCAGCGAGTCCAATGTGAGTTATCTTTCCAGAAGAAGGCAGCAGAAACTGGGGACTGAAAACAACCAGATTCATTTTGTTCCCATGAAAGCTGCAGCAGGGTACCTGGCAGGTTATGCGGATGAGGAGTTTATTGATGAGCTGAATACGTTTACCTTGCCCATGTTGGGAAGTGGTCAGTACCGGGCATTTGAGATCATTGGTGACAGCATGTTGCCAACGCCTACAGGCTCCATCATTGTTGGCCAGAAAGTGGATTCCCTGGATGACGTAAAGCAGGATGCAGCTTGTATCGTGGTCAGCAGGAGCGAAGGCATTGTCTACAAACGCCTGTCCCGCAATCCCAAGGCTAAAAGCAAGGTCACCTTGGTAAGCGATAATCCTGCTTATCAGCCTTACAGTGTCAATGCAGAAGACATCCTGGAAATGTGGCAGGCACAAATGGTCATTACAAAAGTGGCTCAGCAGCAGCGCTGGGATGTGGGGCAACTGGCCAATCTTGTTACCAATTTGCAGGAACAGGTCAGTACCATGAGAAAACGCATGAACTGATCTTATTTGGGTCATTCGGGTGCGTTTATTCCATAATTTATGCACATCCCGTTGATAACCTGCGCCAAGAGGGGAATACCCATTCAATTATCTTTGACAGCCACAGGTAGTGGGCAATTGGGTAGGTTTTACAATTAAACAAGTGAAGCAGCATGTCTAAGCAGAAGGAGACCGAAATATTTGAATACAACGAAGATTCCATCAGAAGTCTTGACTGGAAAGAGCATATTCGCCTTCGTCCAGGCATGTACATAGGAAAGCTGGGAGATGGGAGCAGCCAGGACGATGGAATTTATGTGCTGCTCAAAGAGGTGATGGACAATTGTATCGATGAACACATGATGGGTTATGGCAAGCATATTGAGCTTGTCCTGAACAGCAGGGAAGTTACCATCAGGGACTATGGTCGCGGAATTCCTTTGGGGAAACTGGTTGATGTAGTCAGCAAGATCAATACCGGTGCCAAATACGACAGCAAGGTATTCCAGAAAAGTGTGGGATTGAACGGTGTGGGTACCAAGGCGGTGAATGCCCTGAGTGAGTATTTTAAGGTTACTGCTTTCAGGGATGGAAAGGAAAAAACCGCTGAGTTCAAGCGTGGGGAACTGGTCAAGGAGCACAAGGAAGTTTCCTCTAGGGAATCCAATGGTACCCAGGTCATGTTCATCCCTGACGAGAGCATTTTCCGCAACTTTCATTTTATCTCTGATTATATTGACAAGCAGCTTTGGAACTATTGTTACCTCAATGCCGGCTTGGTCATCAATTACAATGGCAGGAAATTCCTGAGCAAAAACGGATTGCTGGATTTGTTGCACCGCAATGCCAATGAGGATGAGCTCCGTTATCCGGTGATTCACCTCAAGGGCGAGGACATCGAGGTAGCCCTTTCCCATAACAATGAATACGGAGAAGACATCTATAGCTTTGTCAATGGTCAGTACACCACCCAGGGAGGTACGCATGTGGTTGCTTTCAGGGAAGCTTTTGTGAAAACCATCCGTGATTTTTTCAAAAAAGATTATGATACTTCAGATATCAGGCAAAGCATTGTAGCAGCCGTAGCCGTTAGGGTTCAGGAGCCTGTATTTGAATCCCAGACCAAAACAAAACTCGGATCACAGTATATATCAGAGGGTGGTCTTTCCATGAAGAATTTCATGCTGGATTTCTTTTCGCGTGAGCTGGACAATTACCTGCACAAGCACCCTGCAGTGGCCGAGGCCATGAAAAAGAGAATTGAGCAGAGTGAACGTGAAAGAAAGGAATTGGCAGGTATCAAAAAGCTGGCAAATGAACGCGCCAAAAAAGCCAACCTGCACAACAAAAAATTGAGGGATTGCCGTATGCACCTCAATGCTGAGCCACCTGCAAAAGGAAAAGAAGAATACATTGCCAAGCAGTTGCTCAGTACGATTTTTATCACAGAAGGAGACTCTGCCAGTGGATCGATTACCAAATCCCGGGATGTAGAAACCCAGGCGGTATTCAGTCTTCGGGGTAAGCCACTCAATAGTTTTGGGCTTACCAAAAAAGTGGTCTATGAGAATGAGGAGTTCAACTTGTTGCAGCATGCACTCAACATCGAAGATGGTATGGATGATTTGCGTTACAACAATATCATCATTGCCACCGATGCAGACGTTGACGGTATGCACATCCGTTTGTTGCTGATGACATTCTTCCTCCAATTCTTCCCAGACCTGGTCAGGGATGGACATGTCTATATCCTGGAAACTCCTTTGTTCAGGGTCAGGAACAAACAGGAGACCATGTATTGCTATTCTGAAAACGAAAAACTGGCCGCAGTAAAAAAGATTGGGGCCAAGGCAGAAATTACCCGATTCAAGGGTCTTGGCGAAATTTCTCCCGAAGAATTTAAACGGTTTATTGGTCCAGACATGAGAAAGTCGCCCGTCATCCTGGACAGTCAAATCCACATCCAGCAATTGCTGGAATACTATATGGGAAAGAATACCCAGGAAAGACAGGATTTTATTGTTTCAAATCTTCGTATCGAGCTGGATACAGTGGAGGATTCAATCTGATAGATTATGATACATGTAGTTTTCAACGAACCCGATGTAGAAGTATTAAAAAAAGCCATGGAACTCGATGCTTCATTGAGTGGTGAAGTGTTGCTGATCCGTGATGATTATGCAGTTGGTCCTCTCATGGATATTTATACGCCCGAAGGAGCTGCAGCAAGAAAAGACTGGTGGAGAATGATTTTTGCAGGCAGTGATCATGAAGGCATTGTAGATGAGGGAAAAGTCAATGACGAACAGGTGTTGCTCAATATCAAAGAGGCCTTGGCCAATGAGGAGGCTGAGCAGGTATGGATCTGGGCGGCCCAGAACAAGCATGATGTTTGCGGGTATTATTGGCTGGTTGCACAATTGTCTGAGTTCCAGGGTAGGGTGGAGATTCTCTACCTCAACAATCTTCCGTTTATCAATGAAAAGGGAAATATATTTTACCCTGATTGGCTGAGTCAAATCCAGCCCAGGGAATTCCTGAAAGCGAAGAAACTGGCCAGGCCTATCACTACAAGTGAATTTGAAGTGGATGCGGATGAATGGAACAAAATTACCGCAGAAGGAAAAATGGTACGCTTGCTCGAAGGGGGTAAAAAACTCATTCAAAAAGATGTTGATTACTACGACGCAGACCTGGCAAAGTACATCACTGCTGATGCCCAAAAAGCCAATAAAGTGATCAATGCGTTTCTTTCCAAGAACAAAGAAACAACTGGGGATGCATTTATGCTCTGGAGGCTTAAGGAGCTGGCACAGCAACCTCAATTTGAGGTGCAGGGAGAATTGAAAGGGCTCAAGGATTTTGACATTAAAAAGAGGACGGCCGTAGAAGCTGCTGAATAAAAACAGAACAATGGCGAAGGCGAAATTTGTAATTGATCACGATAATGAATCAGGTGTTTCAGGGCAGTATAAAAGCTGGTTCCTTGATTATGCATCTTATGTAATTCTTGAGCGTGCAGTTCCGGGTGTTGTGGATGGTCTCAAGCCAGTGCAGAGAAGAATCCTTCATTCCATGAAAGAGATGGATGATGGAAGGTTAAACAAGGCTGCCAATATCATCGGTCAAACCATGCAGTACCATCCACACGGGGATGCCAGTATTCAGGATGCCCTTGTCAATCTTGGCCAAAAAGACCTGCTTGTTGATACCCAGGGAAACTGGGGTGATATAAGAACCGGTGATGAT
>JBJOOI010000155.1:0-4537 GCA_046051375.1 Bacteroidota bacterium
TCAGCAAATGAACTTTTGATCAAAAGTGAGCGGATTGACCCTTATCCCGGGTGGCATGAGGTAAAATACAGTTCTGATATTGACGAGATCCAGATCATCCACAATGCACACAGCAGGAATGGATTTGCCCTGGGTGCGGTTTTGGCAGCAGAATTCATCCATGGGAAAAAAGGAATTTTCACCATGAAAGATGTCCTCGGATTTGGAAACTAATCATTATGCTCAATAAAAAAACTCAATATGCATTTCAAGCGCTCATGTACCTTGCCGAGCACAAGGATGATGGACCTGTACTGATCGCTGATATTGCCCAAAAGAAAAAGATTCCACTGAAATTTTTGGAAAACATCTTGCTGGAACTCAGAAAATCCGGTATCCTGGAAAGTAAAAAAGGGAAAGGTGGGGGATATTTCCTGAACACCGCTCCTGATAAAATTCCCCTGGCAGACATCATCAGAAAAATTGACGGCCCCATTGCCATGCTGCCTTGCGCAAGCCTTTATTTCTATGAACGCTGCAAGAACTGTGATGAAAAAAACTGTGGTCTCCACGACACCATGGTCCTTGTGCGGGATGCAACATTGAAAATACTGGAAAACAAGACCGTAGCGGATTTGATTGAAAAATAAACAAATGGCAGAAGATCTTCAAATAGCCAGGGGCAGCAAAGAGGAACAATACCATGCATTGATTCCGCAAATCAAAGGCCTTGTCAGTGGTGAACCAGACCTGGTGGCCAATCTGGCCAATATCGCAGCTGCTTTAAAAGAACAGTTTGATTTTTTCTGGGTTGGCTTCTACCTTGTCAAGGGGGACGAACTCGTGCTTGGTCCTTTCCAAGGGCCTGTGGCATGTACAAGGATCAGTAAAGGAAGGGGTGTTTGTGGAGCATCATGGGCCCAGGCCAATACCATCATTGTACCGGATGTAGAAAAATTTCCCGGTCATATCGCTTGCAGCAGCATTTCCAAAAGTGAAATCGTGATACCCCTTTTCAAAAACAATGAGGTATGGGGCGTTCTCGATGTAGACAGTGATCAATACAATTCCTTTGACGAAACGGATGCGCAATTCCTGCAGGAAATTGTAGTTCTCATCCCCTAGCCTTCCAAGCCTGCACTGGTGCTCAGGTTAATCAACATGTCTGCGGTCATCTTGGTCAAATCAAACTCAGGCTTCCATCCCCAGTCTTCTCTGGCATTGGAATCATCAATGCTCTTGGGCCAGCTGTCAGCAATTTGTTGGCGATAGTCCGGATTAAAGTCGAGGTGAAATGATGGTATATGTTTTCTGATTTCATTGCCAATTTCTACAGGAGAAAAACTCATTCCTGAAAGATTGTATGATGTCCTCACTTTAATTTTTTCGGAGGGAGCCTCCATCAGCTCAATGGTTGCCCTGATGGCATCAGGCATGTACATCATGGGCAGATGGGTGTCTTCGCTCAGAAAGCTGGTATATTTTTGTTTTTCTTTTGCGGAATGAAAAATCTCCACTGCGTAATCGGTGGTTCCCCCTCCTGGCGATGATTTGTAACTGATTAAGCCAGGATAGCGCAAGCTCCTCACATCTACCCCATAGCGTTGATGGAAATAATTGCACCAGAACTCTCCTGCATATTTGCTGATGCCATAGACGGTGGTGGGTTCAATAATCGTATACTGCGGGCAGTCAATTTTAGGGGAAGTTGGGCCAAATACAGCGATACTGCTGGGCCAATACACCTTGGTCAAATTTTCCTCTTTTGCAATATCCAATACATTCAGCAACGACTGCATGTTAAGATGCCAAGCCAAAGGAGGATTTTTTTCACCTGTTGCAGAAAGAATGGCCGCCAATAAATACACCTGCGTAATGTTCTGTCGAATGATCTGCACATGCAGCATTTCCTTGTTCATCACATCAAGGCTCACATAAGGACCCGACCCCTTCAACAATTCATTTTCTTCCCGGAGGTCTGAGGCAACCACATTGGCCCCACCATATATTTTTCTCAAAGCAAGTGTCAGTTCTACACCAATTTGACCGCTGGCACCAATGACAAGAATTTTCTCTTTTTTCATATTTCTACCATTCGTTGAATATGCAAACATAAGACAAGTGACTGTATCTTCGCATCATGGAACCGTTTCTTAAAGACCTGTTTGCAGCGCAACAATACGATGAAAACAATTTTTTTCTGATTGCGGGGCCTTGTGTGATCGAAAGCAAAGATGTACTGGATACTGTTGCTTCGAGGGTATCCGCTATTTGTAAGAACCTTGGCATTCCTTACGTTTTCAAAGCCTCCTACAGAAAGGCCAACAGAACCAGCGCCGCATCCTTCACCGGCCTGGGAGACGACCTTGGTCTCAACCTCTTGAGAGATACGGGCAATGCATTTTCACTGCCCACCACCACGGATATTCATGCTGCAGACGAAGCAGCTATGGCAGCCCCATTTGCCGACATCCTGCAGATTCCAGCCTTCCTTTGCAGACAGACCGACCTTCTTGTTGCTGCTGGCGAAACGGGCAATACCATCAATATAAAAAAGGGACAATTCGTGAGCGGTCAAGCCATGAAATTTGCCGTAGACAAGGTCAGAAAAACAGGTAACAACAAGATTATCCTTACTGAGAGGGGAACAACTTTTGGCTACCAGGATCTCATTGTTGATTACAGGAATATCCCCATCATGCAATCGCATGGAGTGCCCGTTGTGATGGATTGTACCCATGCGCTTCAACAACCCAATCAGTCAGTTGGAGTGACGGGAGGAAATCCACACATGATCGGAACCATTGCAAAGGCAGCTGTTGCTACTGGCGCAGATGGTTTGTTCATAGAAACGCATCCCGATCCATCAAAAGCATTGAGCGATGGGGCCAACATGCTGCATTTGGACAAGCTCGAAGAGTTGCTCAAGCAACTGATCCGGATAAGAAAAGCAATTGTTTAACTGTAGCGGAGTGGATTTCTTCTGGACTGAAAAATATATCGCTTCAGGTTCATCCAAAAAGCAAGGATAAAATAAAAAACCACTGGTGATCCGAGGGTCAGGCAGGAAATGTACATGAAATACTTCCGGATGGTAAAAGTGGGGATGCCCATCTTCTCTCCTATCCTGGTGCAGACGCCAAAAACCTGCCATTCTATGAAATTCCTGAGCTTTTCCATTTTCCAAATATAATTAATCCCCATTATTCCATCAAGTTTGGTAAGCGCCCCTTAATTAATTATTTTTGCAGCGCCTCGACTCCTTTGCCGGAGCTGGGGGAATCATCATAAAACAAGAAAAATCAAATTCCATGGTATTCGATCTTGACCTCATTAAGAAGACCTACAGTGAAATGCCCGCCAAAGTGGATGCAGCAAGAACTGCATTGGGTCGCCCACTTACACTTGCCGAGAAAATACTTTATTCACACCTTTGGAACGGAGTTGGCATCACTGATTTTGAGAGAGGAAAGGCCTATGTAGATTTCGCACCAGACAGGGTTGCCATGCAAGATGCCACAGCACAAATGGCATTGCTTCAATTTGACACCACCGGCCGCAAAAAGGTTGCAGTGCCCTCCACTGTTCATTGTGATCACCTGATTGTAGCAAAGGACGAAAGCAAAACCGACCTGAAGAAAGCAGTAACAGAAAATGAGGAAGTATATGAATTCCTTTCCTCTATCTCCAATAAATATGGCATTGGCTTCTGGAAGCCCGGTGCTGGTATCATCCACCAGGTTGTATTGGAAAACTATGCATTCCCCGGCGGAATGATGATTGGAACTGACTCCCATACCGTAAATGCGGGTGGTTTGGGCATGGTGGCGATAGGTGTTGGCGGTGCGGATGCATGTGATGTAATGGCTGGTCTGAGCTGGGAACTCCTGATGCCCAAATTGATTGGCGTAAAATTGACTGGAAAATTGAATGGCTGGACATCCCCCAAAGATGTTATCCTCAAAGTGGCTGGCATTCTTACTGTTAAAGGTGGAACCAACGCCATTGTTGAATATTTTGGCGAAGGTGCTACCAATATGAGTTGTACAGGGAAAGGCACCATCTGTAACATGGGTGCTGAAATCGGTGCCACTACCTCTACCTTCGGATATGATGAAAGCATGGCGCGTTACCTGCGTTCTACAGGAAGGGCAGACGTTGCAGCAGCAGCGGATGAAATAAAATCTTATTTGACCGGCGATGACGAAGTCTATGCCAATCCTGAAAAATATTTTGACAAGGTCATTGAGATCAACCTCAGTGAATTGGAGCCACACCTCAATGGCCCCTTCACGCCAGACCTCGCCACACCTATTTCACAAATGAAAGAGGCCGCTGCAAAAAACAACTGGCCTACCAAGGTTGAAGTTGGTCTGATTGGTAGCTGTACCAACTCTTCCTATGAAGACATCAGCCGCGCGGTCAGCCTTGCAAAACAGGTGGCAGAAAAAGGATTGAAAACCAAGGCTGAATTCACCATCACACCAGGCAGCGAACTTGTGCGTTATACCATCGAAAGAGACGGATTCCTGGATACCTTCGCTGAAATCGGTGCAAC
>JBJOOI010000156.1:0-4533 GCA_046051375.1 Bacteroidota bacterium
AAGTTTGCAGCCCATGGCTATGGCCCGCTCATCTATGCAGCTTCGGAAGTATTCAGGCTATTGGACAAAGGCGAATTTAAAATCAATGATAGTGCGTTGATATTTTATCCAAAGGATTGATTGAAGAAGTTGAATGCCAGGATGGATAAATCAATTTCTTTGTACCTCTTATCCATCTGTAAATTTACAATACCTTCATACTAGCAATTGTCAATTCTTATTTGTTCATCTTTTATGTCAATGAAACGTTTGCTTTTATTGTTTCTCACTCTTTTTTTTACCAGTTTTTCTATATGTGCTCAATCAACCTATCGTTTAATCATTAAAAATGCTGATGCTAAAGAGCCTTTGGTTGGCGCAACAGCAAAAATCATTGAACTCAATCGAACAAAGCAAGCAGACAGTCTTGGTATTGTTGCGTTTGAGCAAATTCCTGATGGAAGCTATACCATCAACGTTTCGTTCATCGGTTTTGCTGATAAAACAATCACAATAAAAACATCACAGTTTCCAACTGCCGTTCAGGAGGTATTGTTGGAAGAACGTGAAGAGGAGGAAGAGGAAATTATCGTTACCGCAACCCGGATCAGTCGAACCATTGAGAATACACCAACCCGGACGGAAGTAATTTCCGGTGAAGAGCTTACTGAGAAAGGAAATATGAAGCCCGGCGACATCAGGATGATGTTGAATGAAAGCACCGGCATACAAACGCAACAAACCTCCGCAACCTCATTCAATGCAGGTATCCGTATTCAGGGATTGGATGGACGGTATACACAAATGTTGAGAGATGGATATCCCATGTACTCAGGTTTTGCCGGAAGCCTTTCTCTTTTACAAATTGCTCCACTTGATCTCAAGCAGGTTGAAGTGATCAAGGGTGCTGCCTCTACACTTTACGGTGGTGGTGCTATAGCCGGGTTGGTAAACCTTGTTTCTAAAACTCCTGTTGAAGAACGTGAACTGAATTTCCTGGCCAATGCCACGTCTGCAGGAGGTTTGGATCTTAGCAGTTTTTACAGTGAAAAATATAGCAAGACAGGGTTAACCGTTTTTGCCTCAAGGAACAGCAACACAGCATTTGATCCTGCTTCCATAGGATTGACTGCAATACCTGCGTTTGAACGGTATACCATTAATCCACGCTTGTTTGTTTACGGAAAAAATACAACTGCAGATTTTGGGATCAACTATACAACCGAGAACAGAACCGGGGGCAGCATGGATTATATCAAAAAGGGGAGCGCTGGTTTTTTTGAAAAGAACAATACAGATCGATTTACAACGCAGTTCGGCATAGCGCATCAATTCAATGAGCACGCTACCCTTCAATTTAAGAACAGTTACAGCCATTTCAACCGAATGCTGTCCATACCAAACTATGTATTCAACGCCCTTCAGCAATCTTCATTCTCAGAGTTGAGTTGGAACCGAAAAGGAGAAAATTCAGATTGGGTCATAGGCACCAATCTGGTCACAGAAAACCTGGTGGAAAAACCCAATGCTATCGATCCCAAAAGAGACTATCGTTTCAACACCTTTGGGATTTTTATTCAGAACGCCTGGTCGATCAGTGAAAAGATCGTGTTGGAAACAGGGCTGAGAGGAGATCATATCAATGAATTTGGGTTTGAAGTCCTTCCCAGGGTCTCTGCCATGTTCCGGCTAACCCCAGAATTGACCACCAGGATCGGGGGCGGGTATGGATACAAACCGCCAACCATCTTTACCGAAGAGGCAGAGAGAAGACAGTTCAGGAATCTATTGCCTATTGATATGATCAATTCCCGAAATGAACGATCAAAAGGTGTTAATTGGGATATCAATTATAAAACGTCAATTGGTGATGTGGGTTTGAGTGTTAACCAACTCTTTTTCTATACCAAACTTTCTCATCCGCTTGTTTTGACAAATGCTTCTGGCAATAAAGTGGAATTTGAAAATTCAGCAGGATTTCTTGATACAAAAGGAATGGAAACCAATCTCAGGCTTACCTATGCTGATTTCAAGTTATTCCTGGGCTATACCTATACAGATGCCAGCACCCATTTCGCCAATTCAAAACAATGGCTACCCCTTACAGCCCGTCATCGGCTGAACAATGTGTTGATGTATGAAATTGAAGACAAGCTCAAATTGGGACTGGAAGCCTATTATTTCAGTAAACAAAAATTGGGCGATGGTAGCTTTGGCAGGGATTATTGGATCACTGGTTTCATGGCCGAAAAACTTTGGGAGAAATGGTCTCTCTTCATCAATTTTGAGAATTTCACCAATACAAGACAATCAAGGTTTGAAAAGATTTATACCGGTACGCTGTTGAATCCTGTCTTCAGGGATATCTATGCCCCCGTAGATGGCTTTGTCATCAATGGAGGGTTAAAGATCAGGATCTGACATGGTCTTTCGGGAAAGGCCTACTCTTATGCGATAACAATTTTCTACCCTGCGAAAGTATACTTATTGTCTTTTGAACCGCTTAAAGAACGTCCATATCACCTCGCAGGCATTCATGTCCTGACTTGTTTTTCCAATGATGGTTTCTGGTAAATATTGGAAGCCTAGTGGCCAGGTATGACCACCATTCAGGATTACATGGCTAACAACTTCAGCGCCGTTTGTTCCTCCGGCATACACTCTTTCTTTTGTTGATGTTCCATCATTGGCTATATCAGGAAGGTCTGTAATCACTGGGGTTGTAGTGCAACGGTTGATAGCAATCCATTTTTCAATTGTTTGAAAATGCGAAAGGATTGTTCCTCCTGCAGTTCCACCTGCAGTCATGGCACCTCCGGTAAAGGGTACAAGTGGATCTGCAGTTCCGTGCATGTAGATTGCAGGAACCGCTTTTGCAGGATTGCAATTGGGGGCAATTGTAGTTGCTTCCATGGTGGCAGCCACAACAGCGATGGCTGCAATTTTATTGCTCAATTCACATCCCAGTCTTGAACTCATGAATCCTCCATTGGATATCCCAGTTGCATAAATTCTGGAAGCATCAACGGAATAGTTGGCAATCATGTGATCAGATAGCTGACTAAAAAAACTGACATCATTGATTCCCAATTGATTCGGATTTGTGGGTCTTCCATCATTCCAGTTTTTTTGAATGCCAGAGGGGTATACCAAAACAACCTTCTCCCTTTCCGCAATATTTTTAAAATTGGCAATATTGATCATTCCCTCCGGAGTGCCTGCACCTCCATGGATAACAAAAATCATCGGCATCTTTCCTGCATTGTTATAGCCGATTGGCAGATAAACTATGAAGCTTCGGTCATTGCCATCGATTTTCAGGTTGATGGTTTTTTGTTCGCTTATTTTGTCTGGAGGTTTCTGATCTATACTTCCTTGGCCGCTGTTCTTTTTACAAGAGAGAAGGGATAGGGAAACCGTGAAAATGAGAATAAAAGTTTTCGTCATTATATTACTTGTTTGACAATTTTAATGGATAACTTTTAATTCAAAAAATGTTATATCTGTTCAAATATAGTTATCTATTAATCAATTGAATCCTCATAGTTGGGAGCATCAATTCTTTAAATCACTACCAGATTGCATCTCAATTCCCTTCTTGAAAATCATGGCAACGACCAGCAGAATGACTCCCATAAAAAGCCAAACATCAGCACCGTCAAATTGTAAATCTTGAAGTGAGGAGGTAAGGGTACCATTGCTGATCGTGATTAACCAACCTGAGACTTGGCTTCCCCAATAGGAAAATAGGCCTATACCCAATGACAAGTAGGACAGAAGAAAGATATGCTTGCCAAGTGTTTCATTGAATGGAGATGATAGGTTTAATTTCTTTTTATGAAATAGATTAAGAATTACGTAGAATAATATTGACTTAAGCACTGAAACTATAATCAATAGTGAAACAACAGTAACAAAATGACTTTGATTGAATGTATACAAAGGGTACAACTTCATTCCTCCCCAAAATTTGGCAGATGCTGCTGGATTGATAAAAAGGGTGACATATGAATTCACTATCAACCCACCAGCATCAATACACAAGCCAACAAAAATAATCCACGCAATTACATAGAGTGTTTTAAGAAAAAAATCAGTTTTTCTTGACATATACTACCTTATGAGATTAGGTTATTCTGCAGTCTTGAAAGGCTCTTGTTCGATGAAGGGTTGCTTGTACAATCGCTTGCCTGTTGCTTTGTAGATGGCATTGGCTACTGCGCCTCCTGCTGGTGGCAAAGCTGGTTCACCCAAACCGGTTGGATCTTTTCCATTGTCTACAAAATGCGCTTCCACTTCCGGAATGCCCTTCATGCGGATATGTCTGTATACATTGAAATTCTTTTGCTCGGGTTCGCCTGCATTGAAGGAAAGCTTTCCATACATCGCAGTTCCCATACCATCGAGGATTCCACCCATGACCTGTTGCTGCGCTCCGGATGAATTCACCACCACACCACAATCTGCAACAGAAGTGATTTTTTTGATCACGGGTTGACCGTCTTGCATCACCACATCACAGATCTGGCCTACATAAGATGCATGAGAAAAATA
>JBJOOI010000157.1:0-4517 GCA_046051375.1 Bacteroidota bacterium
TGTGTTACCCATCACCATCAGGTTCCTTTTCGGTCAGGAACAGAAATTTGCCGAATTGATCAGGAACTATCCAAAAAAATTTTATGGGAAAAAAGAACAGGAAGAAAGAATATAAACGGGAAGTACCACTTTATAAAGGACAGTTCGAAGTCACAAGATCCGGCATGGGATTCGTTGTCGTTTCTGGGCTCGAGAAGGACATCATCATTCGCCCCAATGATTTCAACAAGGCATTTCATGGAGATCATGTAAGGGTAGAGGTGACCAAGGGAGATATAAGGGCAGGCCGTTTGCAGGGAAAAATCACCCAGGTAATTGAAAGAAAGCAAAAACAATTTGTTGGTAAAATTGAAGTCAACCGAGATTTTGCCTTTTTTATTCCAGACACAGAGAAACCCATCCCCGATTTCTTTATACCGCTCCAGTCTTTGAATGGTGCCAAGGATGGAGAAAAAGTTATTGCTCAAATCATTTCATGGGAGAAGGATGATAAACGCCCAAAGGGTGAGGTGATTGAAGTGATTACCAGGGAAATGGAAGGAGACCTTGCCATGAAGGAGATCCTGATTCAGCAAGGGTTTTCCATCATGTTTCCTGAGAATGTCATGGAAGAAACCGCAAGAATTCCTTCTGCCATTACCAAAGAAGATATTGCTGCACGGCGAGACATGCGGGATGTCCTCACGTTTACCATTGATCCTGAAGACGCCAAGGATTTTGATGATGCCTTAAGCTTTAGCAAGGTTGAAGATGGCATGTTGGAATTGGGCGTTCATATAGCAGATGTCAGTCACTATATTGAAATTGACTCTGCATTGGATGAGGAGGCTTTTGAAAGAGCAACTTCAGTTTATCTGCCAGACAGGGTTGTGCCAATGCTGCCAGAAAAAATATCCAATGAACTTTGCTCGCTCAGGCCTCATGAAGATAAACTTACTTACTCCTGTGTGTTTAAAATGACTTCAAAAGGCGAAATAAAAGACGTTTGGATCGGCCGGACCGTCATTCATTCCAACCATCGTTTCACCTATGAGGATGTCCAAAAAATCATAGAAACCAATACCGGCCTTTATGACAAGGAAGTATTGCTGCTCAATGAACTGGCCAAGACGATGCGCAAAAAAAGGATGAAGGAAGGCGCCATCAATTTTTCATCCCAGGAGGTACGGTTCAAGTTGGATGAAATGGGAAGACCCATTGGTATTGTCATCAAGGAAAGCAAGGAGTCTCATCAATTGATTGAAGAATTCATGTTGCTTGCCAACCGCACCATTGCTGAGAAAGTTGCAAAAGTCAAAGCATCCAATAAGCCATTGCCATTCCCGTACAGGATCCATGACCAGCCTGATGAAGACAGGTTGATACCGTTTGTTGAGTTTGCCAAGAAATATGGGTATCATTTCTTGACCACTACACCTGAACTGATCGCAAAATCCTTTAATGAGATGCTGACCAAGGTAAAGGGATTGCCCGAGCAACGCGTGCTTGAACAGATGGGCATCCGCACCATGGCCAAAGCTGTATATACAACCAAGAATATCGGTCATTACGGGCTAGGCTTCGAGCACTATTGTCATTTTACTTCACCGATCCGAAGATATCCTGATGTATTGGTACACAGGGTGCTCACCGAAGTATTGAACGGCGACCCTGAACCAGACAAGAAAATGGAACAGCGATGCGTGCATTCAAGTGAACGTGAACGTGCTGCCATGGATGCCGAAAGGGCCGCCAATAAATACAAACAGGTGGAATACATGCGCCAGTTCATCGGGGATGAATTTGAGGCTGTTATTTCTGGTGTGGCAAGTTTTGGTTTTTGGGCAGAAACCATCGACCACAAATGTGAAGGCCTTGTTTCAGCTACATCCCTGTTGGATTATGATGATTTTGTTTACCATGAAACTGAGTATGCATTGATTGGAAGAAGAAGCGGATGGGCTTTCCGCATTGGAGATCCCGTAAAGATCAAAGTTATTTCAGCCAACCTGACCAAACGACAGCTGGATTATGAATGGATGCTGGATGTAGACTTCAAGGTTACATCCCCAAAGAAAAAGAAAAAATAAGCATAAGAACACTTCATTTGCTATCTTAGAGCACCTTAACAAAGGCACTTTATGACAGGCATTGAAACATTACAACAATCATTCGAATCTTATTTTAACCATAGGCATTTTCCTTCCTTTCCTGCTACTTTATATGATCCGTTGGAAGAGTTTCTTTCCAACTCCGGAAAGAGAATCAGGCCTGTCCTTTGTTTGATGGGAAATGAACTCTTCGGTGAGATCAAACAGGATGCCTACCATCTTGCTGCAGCTGTTGAACTGTTCCATAATTTCACGCTGGTTCATGATGATATCATGGACAAAGCACCGCTGCGCAGGGGGAAACCAACAGTGCATGCTGTGCATGGAGAACCAACTGCATTGCTCGGTGGAGATGTGATGATGGTGGTTGCTTATGATTACCTCAATAAAATTGACCCTTCTTTTCTCAAGAAAACATTGCATCTTTTCAACAAAACAGCCAAGGAGGTTTGCGAAGGTCAGCAACTCGATATGGATTTTGAAAATCAAGACCAGGTTTCTTTGGATCAATACCTGAAAATGATTGAGTTGAAAACATCGGTATTGCTGGCTTCCAGTCTTCAGTTGGGTGCCATCATCGGTGGCGCAAGCGATGGCAATCAACAACACCTGTATGAATTTGGAAGAAACCTTGGAATCGCCTTTCAGGTTCAGGATGATTATCTTGATGCCTTTGGCGACCCAAGCAAATTCGGAAAACAAGTAGGGGGGGATATCCAAAGCAACAAGAAGACCTTTTTGATGATTCATGCACTTGAAACCGCAAAAGGGGACATGCTCGCCGAATTGCACCAGCTCATGAAACAAGAAGACAAAGACAAGGTAGAAAAAGTGCTGGCCATCTACAAAGCTTGCGGCATTGACCTATGGGCCAATGCACTCAAGGAACAGTATCTTGAAAAGGCATTTTTACACCTCGAGGAGATTGCTGTATCCAAGGAAAGAAAAGCATCACTGGTTGAACTGGCGCATTATCTTATTAAAAGAGACAAATAAAAACAGATATTTTGGGAAATATTTTCAGGAAAAAGAATTTGCAGGATCTTAATGGAGAGGTTTCATTGCATGCCGGCCCGGAGGGTGCTAATGGCTTGCATCGTGTATTGAACGTTAGAGACCTTACACTGATGGGCGTTGCTGCTGTGATTGGTGGTGGTATTTTTTCAACCATTGGTTCAGCCGCATACAATGGCGGGCCTGGAGTTATTCTTCTTTTTGTCATTACCGCCATCACTTGCGGGTTTACTGCACTTTGTTATGCCGAGTTTGCTTCCCGCATCCCTGTTGCTGGAAGTGCATACACCTATTCCTATGTGAGTTTCGGTGAAGTGGTAGCCTGGATCATTGGCTGGGCCCTGATATTGGAATATGCCATTGGTAATATCGTTGTGGCCATTTCATGGAGTGCTTATTTCAACAATATTCTCAGTGCCATGGGCCTTAATCTTCCCAAATGGTTGACTGTTGGCTATCAGACTGCCAGCAACATCCATGACGCAGCCCTGGCTACTGGTGCAGATGTTTCAGGATTGGTGTATACCAATGCCCCAAGAATTTTAGGCATTCCTTTTATCATCAATTTACCCGCATTTGTAATTGTCGCGCTGATTTCGATGTTGGCCTATATCGGTATACAGGAGAGCAAGCGTACCGCTAATGCAATGGTGATGATCAAAATAGTTGTGCTTGTCTTGATCGCTGTTGTAGGGTTCTGGTTTATTTTCTCAAATGGCACCACCACCAATTGGACTCCTTTTCTTCCCAATGGCATGGGTGGAGTGCTAAAGGGTGTTTCGGCTGTATTTTTCGCCTATATTGGATTTGATGCCATCTCAACCACTGCAGAGGAGTGTGCCAATCCACAAAGGGATCTGCCCAAAGGAATGATCTATTCACTGATCATTTGCACGGTGATATATATTGTGATTGCATTGGTCATTACCGGCCTGGTCAACTACTCTGAGTTTGCCAACGTTTCTGACCCATTAGCATTTGTATTTGAACGCATCAACATGCAGAAATTTGGTTTCTTCATTTCTGTGAGTGCAGTGATTGCTGCAACCAGCGTATTGTTGATTTTTCAAATCGGTCAACCCAGGATTTGGATGGCGATGAGCAGGGATGGTCTTCTTCCAAAGGCATTTGGTAAGGTCAACAAGAAATACCATACGCCGGGATTTTCCACCATCGTGGCAGGTATTCTGGTAGCAGGCCTCGTACTTTTTATTGATGACAAACTGGTTACGGACTTGACCAGCATTGGAACCTTGTTTGCATTCGTTTTGGTAAGTGGCGGTGTGCTGTTGTTGCCAAGGATAGAAAAGCAAGCAGGAAAATTCTCCATGCCTTATATCAATGCCCAGTATATTTATCCATTGATTTATGTTCTTACTGTTTACTTGTTTCAGGAAAGAACCATTCAGGCAG
>JBJOOI010000158.1:0-4493 GCA_046051375.1 Bacteroidota bacterium
CGTGTATCAGTGATTTCAGGATCGACAACTGTTTCGGTAGTCTTTCCACCAGCAGTGGCAATAATTTTCACTGATTTAATCTCATAACCACCTTCGAATGGAGTTGCTGCATTGCCATACCTGCTTCTTCCAGTAACAGGAAGTTTGGCAAAACCCCTTGAACTGGGATTAAAAAGGTTCTGGTCCAATTGAAACCAAAGGAAACCAAGGTTGTGCGGACTATTGTTGGAATAGGTCAGCGTAACTGAACCGGTTACTTGGTTGTTCTGATCATTGAGTTCGGCATTGATCTTGTAATCAGCCTTGTTTTGCCAATATGCCTTGCCTGGCTCACCATTACCAGAACGGGTTTGGCTACCATATTGTTTGTAAAAAAGAGGATTGAACAGTTCATTGGCGTCATACTTTGAAGCAGGTTTTTCCTGAACCTGAGCAAATGAAAATGACAATGAGCACATAAAAACCACGACAGCGATAGAGATTTTCTTTAACATACCTGTGAATTGAGAATTGATTTATTTTAAGCTTTCCAACAATTGTTTTGACTTGAGTTTTATTTCCTGATCTTCTTTTGTCTTTGGAGGCAATTTCAACTGATAATTGAGCAGTTCAATTGCTTGCAAAGATTTACCCATTTTCTTATAGGCTAAAGCCAAATCATGGTTATTCACAATAAAACCCGGGTCTAATTTACGGGCTTTTTCATAAAGTGTGAGTGCTTCTTCCGCAGATGCATTAGGAAAGCCTTTGTTCATGATCTTGAGAGCAGCCCTTGCTGCCGGGTTCAATGAGGCGACCTCATCATTCCATTTTGCCAATGTATATAGGGCTTTTGTGTAATTGGGATCGATGGCCAATGCTTTGTCAGTCCTCTCCCGAAGCTGCATGGTCAGCTTTGTTTTATCCTTGATGGAAGCGTATTCAATCATTTTACCTATCACCATCGCATTGGCATACTGAACATCTGCCCTGTTGGAATCAAGCGCAATTGCTTTTTCTGCACATTTGCCTGCCATTGCATAGAATGATTTGCTTTCTTCCGCTTTTCCTATTGAATTGCCCTCCATGCAATAAAGTTCAGCAAGCCGAACGAGAACAGGAATATTGTTTGGCTCATTGATGATCAATGACTCATATTTTTTGATGGCCTCCATTGTCTTGAACTGGCGTTCCAACATTCTTGCCTCATCCATCAATGGAGAATGTTGTGCAAACAAATGAACACAGGACATTAAAAAAAATGTGAGTAGGTAATTATATTTCATTTGTTCGTTTTTTTAGGTGTACTCCCACCTGACCCATAAATCCCTCAATCGGGGGATTTGACTTTAAAATACTGATTTCAATTTCTGCAGCAGCAGGGAAATTTTCGGCAATTGCGATGTATATTTTTTCCGCCACAACTTCCAACAATTGCTCTGTTGTAGAAAAAACCTGTTTCATTAAACTGAAAACTTCAGCATAATCAATAGTATCTGTCAATGTTTTAAAGGATTTTTTGCTGTCTATTCCAATAATAATATTGACAATGAATTCTGTTCCACAACTATTTTCCAATGGGTGCACCCCATGATATCCAAACAATCTAATATCCTTGAGTATAATGTTCATGTTCAATTTCCGAAAAAGAGGTAAGCTACAAAAATGGCAGTAATGATGCCCACCAAGTCTGCCAATAACATGCTTGGAATGGAGTAACGGGTATTTTTTATGCCCACAGATCCAAAGTAGACAGCAATCACATAAAAGGTGGTATCACTACTCCCCTGAAAAATTGCAGACAGTCTGCCTGCAAAAGAATCAGCACCATAGGTTGTCATGGTGTCTACCATCATGGCCCTGGAGCCACTCCCACTCAAAGGTTTCATCATGGCAGTTGGAAGCGCTGAAACAAATTGTGTATCCATTCCCAAATAAGAAAATAAAGTTTTCAGTCCATCAGTGATGAATTCAAAAGCGCCAGAAGTACGCAATACGCTGATGGCAACAAGCATGGCAACAAGGTATGGAATGATCTTGATGGCAATCTCAAAACCGCCTTTGGCTCCTTCAATGAATGACTCAAAGACATTGACTTTTTTATAAATCCCTCCAGACAGGAAGACCAAAAATATGAAGAGGATAAGTCCATTGCTCAATACTGTTGAAAAGGATTCGATTTGCACCTGGGAAAGGAATATCTTGAGGTAGGCAATCAAAAGCCCTATTAGCAATGAAATGCCCCCTATCCAGGCCAATATGACCGACTGAAATAGATTTATTTTTTGCCTGATGGCAACAATGGTAAGTGCCGCTACTGTGGCTGCAAATGTGGCAATCATGCAGGGGATGAATATATCCGTGGGATTCGCTGCAGGCGGAGTAATAGAGGCCCTCATGGCAATAATACTGATAGGAATCAAGGTGAGACCTGAAGCATGCAGCACCAAAAACATGATTTGGGCATTGCTGGCTGTTTCTTTGTTTGGATTCAGCGTTTGCAAACTTTCCATGGCTTTTAGGCCAAATGGGGTTGCAGCATTGTCCAATCCCAGCAGATTGGCAGAAAAGTTCATCATCATGTGCCCATATGCGGGGTGTTTGGGCGGAAGTTCAGGAAATAGTTTACTGAAAAAAGGTGCTACAATTTTTGATAGAAAGCGAATGGCACCTGCTTTCTCGCCTATGTTCATAAAGCCAAGGAATAATGTCATGATACCAATAAGCTTGAAGGAAAGGTCTACACTATCATTGGCAGACTTGAAAATACCCTCCGTCACGGTTTTGAAAATCAGGGGGTCGCCAGTGATTACCCATTTTCCTAAAGCAATCGCAAAGGCGATGATGAAAAAGAAGAACCAGATATAATTTAGTGCCATTGGTCAGTGATTGCTTTGAATGTAATTCCAACAAAGGATGTCCTTATCGCATCATTCGCACTATCTTTGCCACGCAAAATCAAAACTATGGCATTACAGGCTGGCATTGTCGGATTACCAAATGTAGGAAAATCAACCCTATTTAACGCACTAAGCAGTGCAAAAGCACAGGCAGCGAATTTCCCTTTCTGTACAATTGAACCCAATATCGGAGTAATTACTGTTCCTGATGACAGGCTCATTGAACTTGAAAAGATTGTCAAGCCTCAGAAGGTTGTTCCAACTACTGTTGAAATTGTTGACATCGCTGGCTTGGTCAAAGGTGCCAGTAAGGGCGAAGGACTGGGCAATCAATTCCTTGGAAACATTAGGGCAACGGATGCCATCATTCATGTGCTCAGGTGCTTTGAAGATGACAATGTCATCCATGTGGATGGCAGTGTTAATCCTGTCAGAGACAAAGAAGTCATTGACACAGAACTACAATTGAAAGATCTTGAAAGTGTCGAGAAAAAGCTCTCTAAATCAGAAAAACTCTCTAAAAGCAATGACCGTGAAATATTAAGGGGTATTGAAGTATTGAGGGCCCTCAAAGATCATCTTGACCAAGGAATGAATGCCCGTGCTTTTGAAATAAGTGAGGATGAAAAAGAAAAATACATCAATGACATGTTTTTGCTGACCATAAAACCAGTCATTTATGTATGCAATGTTGATGAAAAAAGTGTGGTAAACGGAAATCAATATACTGAACAAGTAAAGGAGGCCATCAAATTAGAACATGCTGAAATACTTTATGTGAGTGCCGAAATTGAAAGTGAAATTGCTGTCATGGAAAGCTATGATGACAGAATGATGTTCCTCACTGATCTTGGACTTTCAGAAAGCGGTGTGGTAAGGCTGATCCGATCAACCTACAAATTGCTCAACCTCGCTACCTATTTTACAGCAGGCGTACAGGAGGTTCGTGCTTGGACCATTACAAAAGGCATGCTGGCTCCACAGGCGGCCGGTGTCATTCATACTGACTTTGAAAAAGGGTTTATCAGGGCTGAAGTGATTGGATATACTGACTTCACCACCCTTGGATCAGAAGCGGCTTGTAAAGAGGCTGGTAAGATGGCAGTGCAAGGCAAAGACTACATCGTACAGGATGGCGACATCATGCATTTTAGGTTCAACGTTTAATGTGCACAATTTTAAAAATTTATTGATTTAAATAAAAAAAGACCGGCTCAATAGAGACCGGTCTTTTTTATGCACGATAAAATGTCTATTGTGGCATAAGCACCTGATCAATTTTGTGGTATACACCATTGATTGCATGCCTGTTAGCCGTAGTAATTCTTGAAAAGCTTGGGTTTCTGGCTCCCCTTACACCCTGGGTTGCGTCAATAGTCACTAAAGGAGCGGTAGGTAATGATGCAGACAACAGCGTTGGAACAGGCGTTGCTGCAGCTGGAAGGTTAACAGAAAAAGCCCTTCCCATCAACAGATGGTAGGCAACAATAGCACGAACTGTTGTTGCAGGAAGCAATGAGAAGGATGCAGGAGAAACAGGCAATCTAAGGGAAGTGAACATCGCCATGAATGCTGCGTTGGTAGGTGCCATTACTGTAAAATTGGCCATTGGAT
>JBJOOI010000159.1:0-4467 GCA_046051375.1 Bacteroidota bacterium
GGCTATGCTGGCGCATTCTGGAGGCCCGGACTGATGTCTCCAAGTTTTGATTTTTTTGATGTTTTGCCAGGTTTCACAAGAAAAGCCAATGAGTTTCTGAAGCGCCAAACCAAAGAAAAACCTTTCTTTCTTTACCTCCCTATGCCCGCACCACATACTCCCTGGATGCCCATCACCGGCTTTATCGGAAGTTCCGGAGCAGGAGAGTATGGTGATTTTGTGCAACAGGTTGATGCCTCAGTTGGTGCCATCATGAAAACCCTTGATAGCATGGGCCTTGCCAAAAATACCATGATTGTCTTTACCAGCGATAATGGACCCTACTGGAGAGAAGATTATGTCAATAAATTTCAGCACAAGTCTGCAGGCCCTTGGAGAGGAATGAAAGGGGATGCATTTGAAGGAGGACATCGTGTCCCCTTTATCGTTAGATGGCCTGGAAATACCAAGCCTGGCACCGTTTCTGATGCCACCACAACATTGGCCAACCTGATGTCAACTGCAGCAGAAATTGTAGGCAATACCAATCCACGCTATAATACAGAAGACAGTTACAGCATCTTGTCGGTTTTGAAAGGAATATCGAAATCAGTAGACAATCAACCAGCTGTTGTGCACAGTTCTTCTATTGGTTATTTTGCTATCAGGGTTGGAGATTGGAAATTGATACAAGGTCTTGGATCAGGTGGCTTTACAGTTCCCAAGCAGATTGCTCCCAAGCCCGGAGAAGCCATGGGTCAGTTGTATCATCTTGCTGAAGATCCGCACGAAGACAAGAACCTTTATGACCAATACCCTGAAAAGGTCAAAGTACTCACTGAGATGTTGAACCAAATCCGCAATGCTTCTACACGGGTAAACAAGACCTCTCCGCAATAATTTCTTAAGTTTTTCCAATATTAATGTTCATTCAAAAAACTCCCCTCCTGGCCAGGAGGGGTGCCCTGGCGCCAGGCAGGGAGGGGTGGTGGGTTAAAAGAAAATAATCCTAAAAGTTTCATTATTTCAATTAACTCTACTAGTTTTGTAGACTAATTAAATAATAAAACCATGAGCAACCAATTAAGATTCGAAACACTTCAATTGCATGCAGGCCAGGAGCCTGATCCAGTAACAGGATCAAGAGCAGTGCCCATTCACCAGACAACGTCATATGTATTCAAAGATGCAGACCACGCGGCCAATCTGTTTGGATTGAGGGAGTTTGGCAACATTTACACCAGGCTGATGAACCCTACCACGGATGTTTTTGAAAAACGCATTGCAGCACTCGAGGGTGGCGTTGCCGCATTGGCCACTTCTTCAGGCCAGGCAGCACAGTTTTTGGCATTGAACAATATTCTTCAGGCGGGTGATAATTTCATCAGCAGTTCATTTGTCTACGGAGGAACCTACAACCAATTCAAAGTAGCATTCAAAAGGCTTGGCATTGAAGCCAGATTTGCGGAAGGAGATGATCCGTTGAATTTTGAGAAGCTGATTGATGATAAGACAAAGGCCATTTACATTGAAACCATTGGTAATCCCCGGTTGAGCATTCCAGATTTCAAGCAGTTTGCGGCCCTTGCCAAAAAACATGATCTGCCCCTGATTGTCGACAATACTTTCGGCGCAGGTGGATACCTGGCACAACCCATCAAGCATGGTGCCAACATTGTGGTGGAATCAGCCACCAAATGGATTGGTGGACACGGTACGAGTATCGGTGGTGTCATTGTAGATGGCGGAAATTACAATTGGGGCAATGGAAAATTTCCACAGTTTACAGAACCTTCAGAAGGATACCATGGATTGAAATTTTGGGATGTTTTTGGAGAAGGGAATCCATTGGGTTTACCCAACATCGCTTTCATCATCCGTGCCAGGGTAGAAGGACTTCGTGATTTTGGGTCATCACAGAGTCCATTCAATTCATTCCTTTTGTTGCAAGGCCTGGAAACCTTATCACTCAGGGTTGAACGCCATGCACAGAACGCCCTTGCATTGGCCCAGTGGCTTGAATCTCATCCCTCGGTAGATTTTGTATGGTATCCTGGCTTGAGCAACAATCCTTACCATGAGCTTGCCAAAACCTATTTGCAAAACGGATTTGGCGGAGTGCTTCAGTTTGGTATCAAGGGCGGGGCAGAAAATGGCAAGAAGTTCATCAACGGGCTGAAGCTGGTCAGTCATCTTGCCAATGTAGGCGATGCCAAAACCCTGGCCATTCACCCTGCCTCCACTACCCACGAACAATTGAGTGCAGAGGAGCAGGTGCAAGCAGGTGTTTTGTCAAACCTGATCAGGATCAGTGTTGGCATAGAGCATATTGAAGATATCAAGGCAGATTTTGAACAATCTTTCCTTCAGGTTTTTGCCTAATTCCTATTGGCTAAAAATGAAAAAGAGGCCATTAGGCCTCTTTTTCTATATCATGGGTTGATGATGTCTATTTGTAACCAACGAGGTTCCTGTTCATCTGACAACCGCCGCCTGCAGAACCACGGTAAGTGGTACAAGCGCTGAAAACAACAATGGATGCGAGGATGAGTAACAAAACAACAGGCTTTCTCATTTAAATGGTTTTGATTTTACAAATATATAACTCAGTTTTGACCATTTTAGTATTTTGAGCAGTGTTTTTTTCTTCAAAATCAGTATTTTAACGCAATCCTCACAGATGAATTTCTCCTAAATTCTTGGGAAAATACTTCCTCGCACTTATTTTTTCAGCTTATCTTGTGGCAATAATTCATCATATGAACATTGAATTGCACCGACCCATCGTATTTCTTGACCTGGAAACAACAGGGCTGAGCCTGACTCAGGACAGGGTGGTGGAAATTGCAATGCTCAAGGTTTCAACCGATGGCAGCAGGCAAATGAAGCGGAGGTTGATCAATCCTGAGAAACCTATTCCTGCAGAGGTTTCGGCTATTCATGGCATTACAGACGAGATGGTCAAGGACGCCCCAACTTTCAAGCAGGTTGCCAATGAAATCAGGCAATACCTGGAAGGTGCAGACCTTGGGGGATACAATTCGAATAAGTTTGACTGGCCATTGTTGGCTGAAGAATTTCTCCGTGCCGGATTGGATTTTGATATTCAGGGAAAGCGTTTGCTGGATGTTCAAAAGATTTATCACCAGATGGAGCCCCGTACACTTTCTGCGGCATACAAGTTTTATTGTGATAAAGAACTTGAGAATGCGCATTCAGCAGAAACCGATATCAATGCTACTTTGGATGTATTTCTGGCCCAAATCAATAAATATCCCCAATTGGGAAATTCTATTGATTCCGTAATGAAGGTTATTGGCGAAGACCAAATCGTAGACTTTGCCAGAAGAATGGTCATCGAAAACGGAAAGGAAATCTTTAATTTCGGTAAGCACAAGGGCAAACCCGTTGTTGATGTATTGAAGACTGAACCATCTTACTACGATTGGATCATGAAAAGTGAGTTCTCTCTGCACACAAAACTCAAACTCACTGAAATTTTCAACCGCGTCATGCTGAAACCCAAAACATCTTAAGGATAATTTGTACAATCACTGATTTGAAGAAGCTCGTTATCATACCAACCTACAAGGAAAAAGAAAACATCCAACTCATCATTGATGCTGTCATCAATCTTGGTTTACAGTACCATATATTGATCATCGATGATAATTCACCCGATGGGACAGCTGACATTGTAAAATCGATGCAGAAATTACATCACAACGAACTTTTTCTGATTGAGAGAGCAGGAAAGCTGGGCTTGGGAACCGCTTATATTGCAGGTTTTGAATGGGCATTGGCCAATGGGTATGATTATGTTTTTGAAATGGATGCAGATTTTTCCCATGATCCCAACGACCTGGAACGATTGTACAATGCCTGTTATACCGGTGGTGCAGACATGTCAGTGGGGTCAAGGTATGTGAGGGGAGGACAGATTGAAAACTGGCCACTGAGCAGAAAGCTCATTTCTAAAGCCGGAGCACTTTACAGCAAACTCATTACCTGGCTACCTGTAAATGATGCCACAGCTGGGTTTGTTTGTTATTCCAGAAAAGTGCTGGCCACCATGGACCTCAAATCCATTCGGTTCGTAGGTTATGCTTTTCAAATTGAAATGAAATTCACCGCCTGGAAACTTGGTTTTAAGATCAAGGAAGTACCCATCACATTCCGGGACAGAAAATTTGGCGCTTCCAAAATGACCAAAGGCATTATCCAGGAAGGTATTGTAGGCGTATTGTCCATGCAAATGCAATACCTGTTTGGTGGACTTAACAAAAAACAAAAGAAAAGCTGATCCCCTAATTGTAGCCATTTTCATGAAAAAAGCATTCCTGCAACTTCATCTCGCGGTCTTTCTTGCAGGATTTACAGGTGTTTTGGGCCGATTGATCACCATCAATGAAGCTTTGTTGGTATGGTACCGCATGTTTTTCTCCGCCCTGATCTTGCTGGCCATTTCAATGTTTACGAAAAAGATCA
>JBJOOI010000160.1:0-4460 GCA_046051375.1 Bacteroidota bacterium
TTGGCAAAAAGATTGACCAACATCAAATGCATGTAGGCCCTGTTTGCCCTGGCTTCTGCAAGCAACTGTCGCTTTACCTGATCGGAACCCTCAGTGGCATTCATCACACCGTTTGCAACCACATTGAAAATGTAATTCTGAGAATAGAAGGTACCCCACTCACTGGATTCGTCTTCTTCCTGAAACAAATCATCTTTCCACTGATACGCATTCTGGTAAGGAAGAATCTGTGTTCCCAAATAGGGAGCGGTCGAAAATACATCATCAGACATCAGCACAGGTGCACCTGGATAGCCTATTATAAAAGGCAAGCTGCCAGGGATGTTGCGGATATTGGCGAAATTGTAAAGGTTCGTATTATTGAACAGACCGTTGTAGTGTTCGACCCGCTTGATTACATCAAGCCCCTTGGGTTCGACCTCAAGAAATTTTTTGCATCCCGTAAAAATGGTCATGACCAAAATCAAAGCGGGAATATAGCTGGCTCTTTTCATGTTGATTTTCATTTTCTAATTATTTGAAAGTTGTCCTGATACCAATCGTGTAAAAAGATGGCATGCGGGATGTTCTCGTTCCGTTGCTCAGGTTAAAATATTCAGGATCAATGTTGGCATCATTGTTTTGCCAAAGCATAACATTGTTCAACTGCGCATAGACTGAACAATCAGACATGCTCAATTTATTGATGACAACCTTGGGCAAGGCGTAGGTCAACGTCATGTCACGCAACTTTGCATAAGAGGCACTTACAACATTGGTGTTCGCCTGTGTATAGAGGTTGACGAAACGAAGTCCATTTTGTGCGGTATTGCCAGTATAGCGTGGAACATCTGTCTTTGTTTCATCGCCTGGCTTTTGCCATCTATCAGCAAGATAGTTGGGAACATTGGTAGTCAAACGGCCCGTATAAAACTGGTTTACATCACGTCTCATTACATTTCCCAGGTTGTATACCACCAGGAAAGACAGGGTGAACTGACCATAGGTGATGTTGTTCGTGATACCACCATACCAGAGTGGCTGCGTAGTACCCATGTGCAAAGGATCAGCTATGGTTAGATCACCAGTTCTTCTTGCTGTATCTTTTCCATTGGATTTAAACGCAAAGGGATTACCGTTGGCATCAAGTCCGCCATAGTTGTAGGCAAAGACACTGTAAGCAGGATAACCTTCCAGCAAGCTGGCATTAACCATACCGCTTGCTGTAAGCGTATTGGCCCTCGCAAGGCTGATGATTTTATTCTTGTTGTATGCTAAGGTGAAATCGGTTGTCCACCTGATTTTTTTGGAAGCTACATTGACGGTTGACAACTGGATTTCTACCCCTTGGTTTTTCAAATCTCCCAGGTTGTTATAGGCAAATGACCATCCGGATGTCGGGTCTGCCGGCTGATACCCAAGCAAGTCAGTGGTGTACTTGTTGTATACATCAACAGAACCGGATAACCTGTTGTTGAAAAATGCAAAATCAATCCCAACATTGGTAGTGGTGGTTCGCTCCCATCCAATTTTTTCATTCCTTGGAACCAAAACATTGTAGCCAATACCCAATCCGCTGAAATAAGCGACATTGCTTGCAGATACAATATCAAATGGACCACCAAAGCCTGGGTTTGGCGCGTTTCCTCCTAGACCATAAGTAACCCTCAAGTTGAGGTTGTTGATGCGATCAGACTTGAAGAATGATTCCTTGGAAATGTTCCAAGCGGAACCCAGACTCCATATTGGCTTGTACTGCAGACTTTTATCTGTTCCAAAAAGATTTGATTGGTCGAAACGAACACTTCCGTTGAAGGTATACTTCCTGTTATAGGTATAGGCAGCATTGGCATAACCAGACAAGAATCTTCTTTCCGTTTCACCGTAAGTTACTGGCCTGGAATTCAAGATATTGTTGGTTGTTCTGGATGGAAGAAAATTTACCGGCCCAACCACTCCCCTTACTGCAAGAGAATCTTCGTTGTACAACGCATAGGTTTGGGTCTGAAAATCATAACCACGCCTGTAATTCTGTACCAGCTTGTTCAGCGTGCTTCTGATTTCAGTACCAGCAATGGCTGTGACCTGATGCTTCGATGCAAAGATCCTGTCAAAGTTGAACTGATTCCTTACCGTCCATGATACAGCAGCGTTGTTTTGTGTCATGTAATGTCCACCAGAAGTGGGAAGATAGTAGGTCGGTGCACCTCCGGGTGTAGCTGCTGCCTTGGTGAAGTACACAAGCTCATCCCTCACCTTGTAGGAATTTCTGTTATAGTATTCGTATGCTTCAACAGAGCCTTTCTGGTACTGGGCTCTTCCTTCGTAAGTCAGTCCTTTAAATAGTTTTATCGTCAGTCCTGCATTGATCCTGGCAGAAAAATTGATTCGATCATTCAATGTGTTTGCTGTCTCCTGTAAAGGAATATAATCAAGGTTCACCAGGCTCTGTGCTTCTGAAAGGGCCCTGAATTCTTGCTGACGTTTCAGGTAAGCCTGCGAAAGTGGATTACCGCTGGCATCAGCAAACATGGCATATGGCAGATAGTTGCTGTTACTGGCCGGCAAATCAGACAAAAGAAAACTTTTGGTCTTTTCGTAAGCGATGTTGGTAATCACATCAAACTTGATGGCTGGTGTGAACACGAAGTTCTGCCTCAGGTTCATTTGATACCTGCTCAAATCAGTCTTTGAATCATTTTTGTCCAGGGTATACGCCAAAGAGCCATAATAAGAATGAAACTTGCTTCCCCCATCAAAATTCAAACTATTGTTTATCAACATCGAAGGCTGTGTAAGGTATTGGTTGATCTGGTCACGGTTGTTGAATTGTGCCAGGGAATCAAATCTTGCGTTGGCAACTGTAGAACTGATCAGTCCTCTTGAAAGATCATATTGAATTCTTTCATGTGGAGGAATGATTGGAATGGCGCCAACAGTATTTGTGACTGCAGCCCAGGTATAGTCTGTGGCAGAAAAGATTTCACGGCTTGTCTTCAGAAAGTCAGGGGTGGACATCATGTTGAAGTATCCAAGATCCGGCCTTCCCCTGAATGTAGTGAAGCTGTTGAATTGAACTTTTGTTTTTTGTGGTTGATTGCTTGTCTTGCCTTTTTTTGTTTCGATAACAATTACACCATTTGCAGCAGCTGCCCCCCAAATCGAAGCTGCCGTCGCATCCCGGAGTACCGTGATTGTTTCCACATCCTGGGGGTTAACAAGGGTTGCAACTGATGCATAATCACTGATGGGCACACCATCCACTACAACCAATGGTGATCTTGCTGCCTGCACTGTCGTCAAACCCCTGATCAGGAACTTATCATTGCTGGCTCCATAGTTCACTGAAAGGCCTGGCACCAATCCCTCCAAGCGGTCTACCACGTTCATGCTGATGGACTTGTTCTTGATATCATCGTTATAAACAGTGGTAAAAGACCCTGTGCTCCTTTCCTTCTGCAAGGCCTGGTAACCGGTGTACACCACTGCAATTGATTTGAGGTTTTCGGACTGTGCAGCCAACTTTATGGTAATCTGGCTGGAAGATCCAACCTTGAAGTTTACGCTGGCATACCCAACATATGAGATGAGCAGCGTTTGGCCTGGAGATGCATCGATGCTAAAGCTTCCGTCTTTACCAGACAAAGCTATTTTATTTGATTCCTTGACGGTGATGGTTGCACCTTCCAATGGTGCACCAAGGCTGTCTGTAATCCTCCCCTTGATGATGTTGGCAACTTGTTGCTGGACAGTTTTCTCTACTGCTTGGACAGCGCGTTCTTTTACCACTATTGTTTTTTCCACAACCGAAAAAGTGATGGGCAGGTTTTTGAAACAGTTTTCCAACGCCTCCTCCAATTTAACATTGGAGACATCGATGTTTACTTTTCCTGCTTTGTGCAGGAGTTCGTCTTTAAAGAAAAATTGAAACCCTGTCTGGCGGTTGATTTCTGTAAAAACCTTTTGGAGTTTTGCATTCTTAAGATTGAGTGATACGTTTTGAGCGTATCCGTGTGCAGAAACCTGCAAAAAAGCCGCCAGCAGGAGGATCGCAGTAAACTTCATTTTGAGGAGGTTTTCAGGTAGGTTGCAGCTGAAACGCCTGCGTACTCCTGACATCAATTCATCCATGATCATAGTTGTTTTGGTTAATGATTCTTATTTGTCTATCATTTTAATAGACAATACTTTTATTGCCAATAGGTAACCTTTCTTTTTATAGAAATACTCACTTTACAATAATTTTTCTCCCTTCAATCTTGAATGCCACACCACCCTCTTCCAAAATTTTCAGCACCTGAGACAAATTGCTTTTTGCACTTACCACACCTGAAAATGTTTCCTTGCTCAATTCTCCGGCATAAACCACCTCTACATCATACCAGCGACTGATTTGACGCATGATGGATTGTATGTCAAGACTTTTAAATACAAACAGGTCGTTTTTCCATCCAACAACTTCATCCATCTCAACACCATCA
>JBJOOI010000161.1:0-4455 GCA_046051375.1 Bacteroidota bacterium
GAGGCATTTGTGAAAGCCGCCAACAAGAGATTGCTGATCATTGTCCATGTTGGGCACAGCAGCATCGCTGAATCAAAAAGGCTTGCCGTTCATGCACAGACAATTGGCGCTGATGCATTTTCATCTGTTGCGGCCTTTTATTTTAAACCCACTTCAGTTGAAACATTGGCGCATAGTATGGCAGAAATTGCAGCTGCTGCGCCAAAATTGCCTTTTTACTACTACCATATTCCCATCCTTACCGGCGTGGGAATGGACATGATCGATTTTTTGAATTATGCAGGTGATCTGATACCAAACCTTGCAGGCATCAAGTATACCTCTGCCACCATCCATGAATACCAAAGTTGTCTTGAACTCAAGAACGGAAAATTCGATGTACTCTTTGGTTTTGATGAGTTGTTGTTGCCGGCCCTGTCCATTGGCTCAAAAGGCGCCATTGGAAGTACCTATACTTTTGCTGCACCTGAGTACCTGAAAACGGCAGCGCTTTACCAGCAATGTAATAACGATCAGGCAAGAGAAAACCACTCTTTCATGGTAGAGGTGATAAGGATCTTTGCCCGTTATCCATCTGTGCCTGCCCAGAAAGCCATCATGAAAATGTTGGGTTTTGACATGGGTCCTTGCAGGCTTCCATTGGTAACACTGAACAAAACAAATTACGATAAGCTACATGCGGAGCTGGATGCGGTTGGTTTTTTTGAGAGGGTTCCCTCCATTCCTATGGACAGAAAAGAATTATAACGGTTTAAAATTTCCCCAAATGATGCTGAACAGATTTTTTGCCATGGTCATTTCCTTGTTGGTGTTCATTGCCAACGTGAATGCACAATCCTCTGCTGAAGTTACAGTGTTGCAAGAGCAATACCAGGTGCCCTTGTTGAAAGGGAAATCAAGCAATCCATTCATCAGGTTGAAATTGGTGGTGTCAGGCAATGAGGGAATGGCGGTAAATGGTTTTCAATTCAGCTTGAAAGGGACTACCACTTTGCAGGATATAGAACAACTTGCTTTGTACTATTGTAAAAATGATTCCACTGCAAATGCATCATTGGATTTTTCCAAGGGACAACTGTTTGGCAGTGTTTCATCCATCAAAAATAAAATTACCATCAGTGGTTCCCAACAGCTCTATCCAGGGACGCATTATTTTTGGTTGAGTTGTACCCTGTCTCCCAATGCCAATGCTTTTAATGAAGCAGATGCCAGTTGTACCCAAGTCTACATTGGCGATAAGCGTCTTGTACCTGCTCCAGAAGGAAAAAATATCCAGCAAAAGTTTGCTGTTGCGTTGAGAAAACCCAATGATGATAATGTCCATACATACCGCATCCCTGGCATCACGACTTCAAAAAATGGAACTTTGCTGGCTGTGTATGACATGCGCCGAGAGAGCAGCCGTGACCTGCAGGGGCACATGGATATTGGCTTGAGCAGAAGCCTTGATGGCGGCAATACATGGTTGCCCATGCAGGTTGCCATCGATATGAAAGAATGGGGTGGTTTGCCACAGAAATTCAATGGGGTTTCTGATGCTTGTATTTTAAGTGATGACAAAACCGGTGCAATTTACATTGCCGGGCTATGGATGCATGGTGTCTTGGACAAAAATGGAAAATGGATTGAAGGCCTGACAGACAGCAGTAAAGCCTGGAATCACCAATGGCGCGAAAAAGGATCACAGCCTGGTTTTGATGTCAAGCAGAGCAGCCAGTTTTTAATTGTCAAGAGTACTGATGAGGGCAAAACATGGAGCGATCCCATCAACCTTACAAAGATGTGCAAAAAAGAAGAGTGGTGGCTTTGGGCTCCTGGTCCTGGACATGGCATCACCCTAAACGACGGCACTTTGGTATTCCCTACACAGGGCCGAGATAAAAATGGCAGACCATTTTCTAACATCACCTACAGCAAAGATGGTGGTGTGAATTGGCATACTTCAGTGGCAGCTGATACGGGCAGTACTACCGAAAGCATGGCCGTGCAATTGAGCAATGGAGACATCATGCTCAACATGCGGGCCAATGAAAATGCTACCCGCAAAGGGGATAACAATGGCAGGGCAATGGCGGTTACCAGTGATTTGGGTAAAACATGGACCAGTCATCCTGCAAGCCGCAGTGTGTTGAACGAGCCTGTTTGTATGGCCAGTACGCACAAGCACAATTATACAAAGAATGGAAAACCAGCTTCAGTCTTGCTCTTTTCAAACCCCAATACCAAAACCGGTCGCAACCACATGACCATTAAAATGAGTTTTGATGATGGCTTGACCTGGCCTAAAGAGAAATGGATGCTTCTGGACGAATGGAACAGTTTTGGATATTCTTGCATAACTTCAGTTGATGAGGATACCATTGGTATTTTATACGAAGGAAGTGGAGCGCATATGGTTTTTCAAAAGTTTTCTTTCAAGAAGATGCTGAAGTGATTTGCTGGAGAGCTTCGGCTGCAAAAAAATTGCTTTCAAATGAAACCCTATAGTTTTATTCTACTGTTCCTCTTGGTGTTGAATGCTCATGCACAAGAACCAGCGAGTGGAAGATGGCATGCCCCACAGCAATTGCAAACCTTAAAGGGATCTCCTGTTGCATTGATTCCCTTTCCACAAAAAGTTCAATGGTTGAAGGAAGGATGGAAGCTTCCCTCCCAACTTACAATTGTTGTTGATGGAAATCAACAAACGATTACTGACATTGCGGTGCGTTCTTTAAAAGCCTTGCTGGTAGAATCTTCCATACAGTGCAATGTGAAAACCCTGTCAACCAATGATAAGGCTCCCTTGAATGCAATTCAGTTAAAGACTGCCAACAGTTCTTCTCTTAAGGCAGAAGGATATCAATTAAACATAGCTGCAAAAGGCATCCTTATCCAGTCCAATGATGCTGCGGGGTTTTATTATGCAGTTCAAACCCTTCGGCAAATCATGGCGCAAAAAAATGCAATGGGGCAACTGCCCGGATGCGATATCATTGATTGGCCGGCGTTTGCCTTGCGGGGATTTATGCACGACAATGGACGCAATTTCCAGAGCATTCCAATGTTGAAGGCGCAGCTGGATAAACTGTCCTGGTATAAATTCAATACATTCCACTGGCACCTGACCGACAACCCTGCATGGCGTGCACAAAGCAAAATTTATCCTCAACTCAACGATTCGAAAAAAAGAATGCCGGGCCGTGATCCTGACAGCAGCTACAGTTTTGATGATATAAGAGAGTTGATCCGGTATGCGCGTGAGCGGAATATTTCAATCATTCCCGAATTTGATATGCCTGGCCACAGCAAGTATTTTGAGCCGACATTCGGATTTAAAATGGAAACAGAACAAGGCATGCAAGTGCTGGAAAAACTGATAGATGAATTCTGTGCCGAAGTACCGGTTTCCGATTGCCCCATCATCCACCTTGGCTCCGATGAAGTACGCATCGCCAATCCGGCAGCATTCATCAAGCGAATGACTGCCAGAGTAAAAGCCAATGGCAGAAGGGTGATGGTATGGAACCCCGGCCTTACTGCTGAACCCGGAACCATTGAACAGATATGGCTGGAGGATGCAACCTTTGTTCACAGGAGGACCAGTCAAAATCCTTATGTTGATTCTTATGCTGGTTACCTCAACAATTATGATGCTTATTCACTGATCCAGCGGTATTTCTTTCAGCAGATCTGCAGCAAGCCTTTGGGTGATTCATTGGCTTTGGGAGGTATCCTATGTTGTTGGCCCGATGTCAGGGTGGGGGACAAGTCAAAAATTCCTTTGTACAATCCGGTATGGCCTGGTTCCATTGCCTTCAGCGAATCGCTATGGTGTGGGCGCCCTGATTTTACACCCCATTACATGAATGTATTGCCCGCAATAGGTACTGAAGCAAGCAATCATTTTCTTGAATTCGAAAAGCGATTGAGCAAACACAAGCAACTGTTTTTCTCAAATGACCATTTTCCTTATGTGCCTTTTGGTCATGTTGAGTGGAACATGTCTGGTCCTTTTTACCGCAGTGTCAATGATTCCATTGATAAGGAATTCATTGGAGTGAATACACCGCTCAGTAGTGCTGTGAACCACCAAACAAAACTTGTAACTGGCGGCATCCTTCGCTTTGAAGAGCTTCTGGGTGGAGCAAAAACATTGTCAAAAGCAGCCAATGAAACGATGTACCTGACTGCGTATACATTCAGTGCAAAAGCAAGGAATATACATGCCATCATTGGTTTTGAAGCTCCCGCACGCAGCAATAGACGTAGTGCAGGCATTCCAAACAATGGCCAATGGGATGCCAATGGAGGAACAATACTCATCAATGACAAATCGCTGCCCGGACCAGTTTGGAATATGCCTGGAGGCCACAGATACTTGCAGGCGACATGGGATAAGCCAGCCAATGAAATGCCGTATACTGACGAAGAATTTTATTGGAGTCGCCCGCCTGCTGTTGTCGCATTGCACAA
>JBJOOI010000162.1:0-4454 GCA_046051375.1 Bacteroidota bacterium
TTTGTTACCTCAATTTCAATCGCAGTTCCCAATTGTTTTCCTCCTGCAAAAATCATCTCTCCTGCATGTATGGAAACAGGCTCATTCTCGCCAGTTACAAAGCTGTAGTCAATATTGGCAATCCCTTTTTGCAATATTGCATCTGCAGGAATCAATTCCTGGTTGCGGATCAACAGGAGATCCCCCTTGATAATTTTTTCGATGGACTTGTATTTTTTGATGCCGTTGTTGAGCACCAATGCGCCCATCGGGAAATAAGACCTGTAGTCGCGGTCAAATGCGATGGACTTTTGTGTTCTTTCCTGAAACCATCTTCCCAACAACATAAAAAAAACAATGCCGCTCATGGAATCAAGGTAGCCTGTGCCTGTATTGCCTAAGATTTCATAAACACTTCTTGCAAAGGTGATGAGGATGGCAAGGGCAATCGGGGCATCTATGTTGAGGAATTGTTGGCGCAGTCCTTTCCATGCCTGTATGAAAAATGGAGCAGCTGCGTAGAAAAGGACTGGAACAGAGAGCAGCAGGCTGATGTGGCTGAAAGTTGTGCTGAGCAAGGTTTCATTAATACCTTCGGTGGCAAGATAATCAGGAAAACTGAGCATCATGATGTTGCTGAAGCAGAAGCCTGCCACCCCAATCCTCATCAGTGTTTGTCTGTTGTTGGAGGAGGGTTTTTCCTTGTCTGCGCTTGCCTGATTGAAGGATGGGGGATAGCCGATATAGTCGAGCAAAGCCCCTATATTGCTCAGTTTCAGCATTGACGGATCATAAACAATCAATGCTTCTTTTTTTTCGAAATCTACTGTAGCACTCATCACCCCTTTATTGATCCGGCCCAGGTGTTCAATCAGCCAAATGCAACTGGAACAATGGATGTTTGGAATGGAAACCAGGATATGTACCTGTTTGGGATCACTGAAGGAAATCAATTGCCGGGCAATCGCAGGCTCATCCAGAAAATCCCATTTGTCTGATTTGAATTTCCCTTTTGGCTGAATCCCATCAAGGGTTTTCATCATGGACGGGTTGCATGCATCTGTCTCTTGGAGGATGAGATAAACCTGCTTGCATCCATCGCAGCAGAAAAAATGACCATTGTCATTGATTGTTCCATTGCAGCTTTCGCCACAATGCACACAGGCATGGCTGTTCATTGGAGGCATGGTATGCTCAATGTATGGCCCATCCCGGTGAAGGAGGGCTATTGTTTTGTTATAAGGTGTTGGCCAGATAGTTGAGGTAGTTGCATTTGAGGTCCAGGAACTGTCGCTCTGCATTCCGGATCCTTTCACGAAGGGCATTCTGGCTCAGCAGGGTATGAACCGGATACGAATTCCCCCTTTTTTCACTGGCCAAAAAATCCTGTTGCTTGGCCAATTCTTCCTTGATGTTCGTCATGCATGTTTCCTGGGCCTGCATCTCACTTTTCAGGTGATTTACATTTGACGTGATTTCATCATCCTGGAAATTTTTTCCGTCAAAGATGGAAGAAATCATTCTTTCAAGGTTGGGGATTTCTTTTTTTTGTCTTGTGATCATGTCATCCCAGGCATCATTTTCCTTCATGAAAAGTTCGAGAATTCTAGCGTTCATATGGCTTTTTTAATGTTTGATACAAAATTCAAACATTGTTGGGCCATTTTGTATGACGGGGGATTGCCAAAAATATGACAAAAATCATCTTTTTACTTTGATCAGTTGAAGAGATGGATGTAGTTTCCCAGCTGAACTGAATTTTCGAGATTGAGTTTGCGGATGATGTTTTTGCGGTGAGTAGACACAGTAAGTTCACTGATGAACAGTGTATTGGCAATTTTTGGCGTTGAGTAACCTTCTGCTACCAATTTGGCAATTTGTTTTTCTCTTTTGCTGAGTAAATTCACAAAGCCTACTTTGGGGTCATTTAATGCGTTGGTATTACTAAAACTGTATTCTCCATTAAAAACTGCATCAATTGCTGAGAACAGTGCTTCATGTCCAATGTTTTTGGATAAAAATCCATCAATACCTTTTAATCGGGCCGCGTGCATGATGAAATGGTCGTTGACCATGCTCAGAAAAATGATTTTTGGTTTTGGAGATAATTTGATGAAGGGTTCAACTGCATCAAGTCCGTTACCTTCTGGCAAGTAATAATCCATCAGCAGCATATCAGGAATATTTTTGTTGCAAAAACCGATTGCATCAGTGGTATTAGAGAAATGACGTTCCAGCCTATATTTCTTGTGACCTTCAAAAAGCAACTTGATCCCTTCAGCGAAGATCAAGTGATCATCAATGTGAATTATTCTTTTCATTCTATCAGGCATTTGAATATAAATGGGGTAAAACCGGAACCTGGATGATAATAGTGGTGCCCTGATGACTGCTTTCTGTATGAATGGTTCCATCCAGGAACTTCACCCTGTTAAAAATATTTTTTAATCCGTGTCCACTGTTTTCCTTGCTTGGGTTGAATCCGATACCATTGTCTTCAAATAAAATCCGTATTTCTTCTTTTTCCTCAATGATGCTGATATTTATCTCAGTTGACTTTGCATGTTTGATGCAGTTGTTCAGTAGTTCAGTCAGTATCCTGTACAAAACGGTCTGACTTGCGATGGTCAGTTTACTTCGTATTTGGTGATAAAATATGATGTTTGCGTCAGTTGATTCCCTACAGTATGCAATGAACAATTCAAACGCTTTGGAAAAGCCATGCAGGTCTATGTTTTGAGGAACAAGGTTGTCAATAATGATCCTTATCTCATGCACACACTGATCTAAGATTTTCTTGCAATTGTTCAGGTATACATTAACTGTATCAGCAGTTGCTTTGTCGAGGTAAAGCTTTAGCGTGGCCAATAAGCCACCAATGGAATCATGCATGTCTTGCCCGATTCTTTTTCTTTCCAATTCCTGTATGTTGATAATCTCTTTTGATAAGGCAAATTGCTGAGCGAGAATTTCCAGTTGCATCAGCTCTTTTTCTTTTTTGAATTTATTGAATTTAAACACGAAACCTGCAGCAATGATGCTGGTCTCACCAATCAAGCTAATGCTTGCGCCATGGATATTGATGAATTCCAAGAGTGGGGTGTTTAGTCCAAATTGAAATATATTCTGACAAATTGAAATGAACAGGAAAAAAATCATCCCGAAGAAGTAAAAACTGCTGAATTCAGCCGATGCCCTCCAGTTGGCATAAATATGGATGAATGATGTAATTATAAATATTGCCAATACCACGGAAACGAGCATCAGGAATTGATATTTGTAATTTACCGGAATATGGTTAACATCAACTGTTATCAATATCAAAATCATCACAACTGATAAGATTGCTTGAAATTTTAGGGATTTTCTGGTTATTCTATTGAATTTATTCTCTTTGAAATAAGTAAGCAGGGTTAGTGCAAAAAAGCATGCTGCGCAAAAGAGGAAAAAAGGCCTGGAGATATTGTTGAATTCATGCCAATGTGGCCAGAATAGTTGAAATCCGGTTCCCAAATTGGAAAGAATCCAAAATGAGATGCAAATGATGTAAGCAGAGTAATACAGGTTTGATATTTCTTTGGAATAAAACCAGATGAGCATGACAATGAATATAATCAGTAGCATCCATCCCATGATCAGTCCTGTTGTCAGCATCTTCATGTTGATTAACCTGCCCATGTCAACATCATCAAGTAGTTCTGCCTTTATTTGAAGCGATTCACCTATTTTATCCAATCCGATAAAAATTGTGCGTTTCTCATTAGCAGCTAGATGCACGGGGATGGCGAAGTCGCTGAAATTGACAGGGCGTTTATCGAATCCCATTTTATCGCCCAATTGAAGTCTTGTTTTTGCAGCAGGATCAAGAACTGTGATGAGATTAATGTGTGGGTTATTGAGCAGGATGTATTTTGTTGCTGCGCTTCCACTGTTGGTGAGATTGATTTTGATCCACCAGTAAGCATTGGTAAATCCAGGGTTGAATGAACCATTGCTGAAGCGTTGCGAGAAATCAGCCTGACTCAACGCTTCAATGGTTTCTGCTTTATTTCCTTGCATGCAATGTATATCCAGGGCAATCCTTTCGTTGCAGCTGCAAAGCCAGAGCAGGCAGGAAATTATTATGATTGAAGACTTGTTGATAAGCGATTTAATCTAATCCTAAGTTATTTTATTTTGGTGAGTATTAAAAAACGAAAAAATTTGTCTATGGGTTTATAATTGTGCTTATGTCTTTATTCAATTAGGAGGCTAATGAGGTGGTAAAGACAAGCGGTTTAATTCTCCCAGAAAGCGTCTTTTTTCGATTGTTTTTTCAACTGTGAACTATCAGTATTTTTACCGTTTTCCCAAAAGTCGGCGGTATTTTTATTGTCGATATTGGAAGATGCTGTTGAGTTTGTTTTCAATTGAAATTGTCTTATAGTCATTTGACTGCTTTCAGCTAATTTGATAAAAACCTTTCTGATCTCTTC
>JBJOOI010000163.1:0-4677 GCA_046051375.1 Bacteroidota bacterium
AAGGAGAAGGATTAGATATCAAGCAATATTCACTGGGAAGCATTTCCAGCAGAACCCGCGGTGACAAAGTCATCTGGGCTATTGTGGTTTTGCTGACCATGGTGAGCCTGCTTGCCGTCTACAGCAGTACAGGCACCCTTGCATACAAATTATCAAAAAGCACAGAGTCTTATCTTTTCAAACAGATCATGTTCATCGCTGTTGGCGTGGCCATCATCTATTTTGCGCATCTGGTCAATTATACTGTTTACTCAAGGGTTGCACAAATCCTTTTCATTGCAGCAGTTCCTTTGCTTATATATACATTGTTTTTTGGCACCAACCTCAATGATGCCAATCGATGGATCAAGCTTCCGATCATCAACCTTACTTTCCAAACTTCAGATCTGGCAAAGCTTGGACTCTTCATGTACCTCAGCAGGCAATTGAGCAAACGCCAGGAGAAGATCAAGGATTTTAAAACGGGATTCCTTCCTGTCATCTTGCCTGTTTTGCTGATCTGTGCCTTGATTGCACCCGCCAATCTATCTACCGCATTGCTCACGGGTGTTACAAGTCTTTTTCTACTGTTCATTGGCAGGGCAAGTTTGAAGCATATTGGACTGGTCATCCTCTTGGCTGCGATTCCCATTTTTATGTTGATCGGATTTGCCAAAATGTATTACAACGAAGAGACCGGAAAGGCTGAACCCATGCCCTCTGCGCTGACAAAAGGACGCGTTGAAACATGGATCAAAAGGGTGCAAAGCTTCATGTATGCCGACAAGACGGAAGCGTCCTATCAGGTTCAACAAGCCAAAATTGCGGTGGCGAAAGGAAGTTGGTTGGGTCTGGGCCCAGGCAATAGTGAAGCCAGGAACTTCTTGCCTCACCCTTATTCTGATTTTATTTATGCCATCATCATTGAAGAATATGGTTTGCTGGGTGCAGCTGTCATGCTGATGATCTATTTGCTTTTCTTGTACAGGTGCATCAGGATCATGCGCAAATGCCCCTATGCATTTGGTGCATTTCTTTCTCTTGCCCTGGGCTTTACCCTTGTGATCCAGGCCCTGGCAAACATGGCGGTAAATGTGAACCTGTTTCCTGTAACTGGAGTCACCCTGCCCTTGGTCAGCATGGGCGGAAGCTCTTTCCTGTTTACATGCCTGTCGATTGGCATCATCTTGAGTGTAGCCAGGAACGTTGAAATATTGGAGGGGAAAGCAGCACCCCAAACGCAGAAGGAGGGCGACTCAAAATGAAATTGAATAAAATCATCATAGCAGGAGGAGGAACCGGCGGGCATATATTCCCCGCCATTGCAGTGGCCAATGCATTGCGCAGGATTGATGCATCTATCCAGGTATTGTTTATTGGTGCCAAGGGAAAAATGGAAATGGAGAAAGTGCCGCAAGCCGGTTATCGTATTGAAGGGCTTGATATTGCTGGATTCAACAGGGCTTCCTTGTTAAAGAACTGGAGCCTTCCATTTAAATTGATCAAGAGTTTTTTCCAGGTGAGGAAGATCTTCCAATCCTTTGAACCCGATGCGGTTTTTGGTGTGGGTGGATATTCAAGTTTTCCTGTGCTTAAATATGCTCAAAGCAAGGACATTCCAACTTTCCTGCATGAAGCGAACTCTTTTGCAGGAAAATCAAACATCATGCTTGGCAAGAAAGCAGCATTGGTGATGGTGGCAACAGCTGGCATGGAAAAATTCTTTCCTGCTGATACATTGGTTAGAACCGGAAATCCTGTGAGAAGGGAAATTGCTGAATCAACTGTATTGCGTGAAGAAGCGATGGAGTTTTTTGGAATCAGAGAAGGAAAGCCAACGGTTCTTGTGATTGGTGGCAGCCTTGGTGCAAGAAGCATCAACAATGCTATCGCCAAAAAAATCAACACATTTTTTAAAGCCGGTGTTCAGTTGATATGGCAGACAGGAAAAGGCAACCTGGAACTGGTCTCTGCTGAAATCAGGAACAGAAAGGATGTTTGTGTTACAGAGTTCATTACCAAAATGAACTATGCTTATGCAGCAGCTGATGTAGTTGTGTCAAGAGCTGGTGCCATTGCACTGGCGGAAATTTGTGCATGCGGAAAACCATCAGTACTCGTGCCTTATCCCCATGCGACAGAAGATCATCAGACGGTCAATGCCTCCATCCTGGTCAACAATGGTGCAGCTTTGATGGTGCCTGATCATACTGCTGATCAGGACCTTGTGGATACTTTACTTGACCTTGTTGCAGACAAGGAGAAATGTGAGCGATTCGGAAATGTAGCATCAACACTGTATGTAAAAAATGCTGATATGATCATTGCTGAACATATCATCCAAATAGTAGAAAAAAGAAATGGTTGAGTTGATTGACATATCAGATATCCGCAAGGCCTATTTCATCGGAATAGGAGGCATCGGTATGAGCGCCATTGCAAGGTTTTTTCATGGCCGTGGTGTACATGTGTCTGGTTATGATAAAACGGCAACAGCACTTACACATGCCCTTTCTGCAGAAGGGATTGAAATACATTATACAGATGATGCATCCCTTTGTCCTGCAGATGCTGATGTCGTTGTCTATACGCCTGCCATCCCCAAAGACAATAAAATCATGGCGTACTGTAAGCAGCAGCAGATGAACCTGTTGAAGCGCAGCGATATCTTGCAGGTTATTTCCAAAGGAACTTTCAATATTTGCATTGCGGGTACACATGGCAAGACAACCACCAGCACAATGGTGGCGCATATCCTGCGCGATACTGGATATGGATGCAATGCATTTTTGGGCGGCATTTCCACCAATTACCAAACCAATTTTTGGAGTGATCCCAATCCTGTTTGTGTGATTGAAGCGGATGAATACGATAGGAGTTTCCTGAAATTGTATCCCAACATCATTTCTGTTTCCTCCATGGATGCAGACCATCTTGATATCTATGGAACCGCAGAGGCCATGGAAGATGCATTTATTCAGTTTACTGGAAATCTCAAAGAGAACGGACTGCTGCTGACCCGCAAGGGATTGAACCGTGAAGATGAATTCAATCCATCAGGGCACCTCAACTATGCACTTGATGATGCAGCTGCTGATATCCATGCTTTCTCATTGCAGATCAGCAATGGGGCTTATGAATTTGGAGTAAAGGGAATGGACTGGCAAATGGAAGGACTTCAGTTGAACATGGGCGGCATGCACAATGTGGAGAATAGCCTTGTGGCCATTGCCATTGCCAAACACCTGGGGATTGAGGAGGAAAAAATCAAATCAGCAGTAGCCTCATTTACAGGTGTAAAAAGAAGGTTTGAATATATTGTGAGGACTCCTTCGCTTGTTTATATTGATGACTATGCACATCACCCTGAAGAGCTAAGGGCTTTGATTACAGGTGCAAAGGACATGTATCCATTCAAAAAATGCACCATCATTTTTCAGCCGCATCTTTTTACCCGTACCAGAGACCTGGTTGATGGTTTTGCTGCAAGCCTTGATCTTGCTGATGAAATCATCCTGTTACCCATTTATCCTGCAAGAGAACTTCCCATTGAAGGGGTGAGCAGTGAAATGATCATGGAAAGGATGAAAGGGAAAGTTGTGTTGAAAAATAAAAATGAATTGGAAGCCCTCATTATTGAGATGCAACCTGAACTGCTGTTGACTGCCGGAGCAGGTGATATTGATACCATGATTGAACCACTTAAAAACGCCATGCTCAACAGATGAAAATAAAGATGACCATCGTGTACAAGGTTTTGACCATTCTCCTGTGGGCTGGTATCAGCGTGGGTTTGATGGTATTGCTGGTGAGTGCAGTCAGAAAAGAGCGCACAATGGTTTGCAAATCAGTGCAAGTTGAATTTATAGACAAGAAACCATTCAGGATGCTGGATGAAATGGAAATCATTTCTACACTTTGGCCAGATCAGAAGAAAGCATTTCCAGAGGGAAAAAAATTGGTATCTGTTGATCTATATGCATTGGAGCGCCAGCTGGAGAAAAACCCCTGGATTTTCTCTGCAGATCTTTTCTTTGACCAGCACCATGTATTGCACATCAATGTGCAGCAAAGAACCCCTATTGCAAGGTTGTTTACACCTGAAGGCAGTTCAGTATATATGGATGAAAACTTCACCGTACTTCCAGTGAAGATGAATGACGCAGTATCACTCCCGGTCTTCAGTAATTTTTATATCAGTCCGTCAGGAGCAAATGCTCAAGACTCTTTGGTGATGCAACGCATCACAGGGTTGGCCCAATTCATTCTTGCTGATCCTTTCTGGATGGCACAGATTGAGCAAGTCAATATCAACCCTGACAACAGTTTTGAACTGGTTACCCAGGTGGGTGACCAAACCATCCGGTTGGGTAACCGCAGCGATTGGGCTGCCATGCTTGATAAGCTCAAACTGGTGTATCGCAGCATCAGCAAGGAGAATGGATGGACCAAATATTCAGCCATAGTTTGCATAAAAGGCAATGGACTTTACCAGGTTGCTGATAGCACTGCACAAATGGATTCTCTCAAATCTGTTGCGACTACAGACAGTACAATCAAAATTAAAAATAACGCACAGACAATAACCCCAGTAAAAAATAAGCTATGACAAATGAACAACCCATCATTGTAGGTCTAGACATTGGAACCACCAAAATCGCCGCCATCGCAGGCAGGAAAAATGAATTCGGGAAATTG
>JBJOOI010000164.1:0-4442 GCA_046051375.1 Bacteroidota bacterium
TCAACCATATCAGTTCTTACCTGATTAGACCTGTCTATTCTCCGCTTGAGTTCAATTCCTGCAACAGGGTCAATGTTGGGATCCCTTACAATATCCTCCAGGTGCCATTGCACCGTATCGACGTGGTTTTTGGCATAAAAAAGATGCTCAAGAATACCCGCTATATAAGGATTATTGATAGCTGCATCAACATTGTTGTGAAGATGGTAATCCGCAACGGCACGGTTGAAGACTTCGATACAAATTGAACTGATTGTCATGCAGCAAAAATAAAGAATCTGGGGATGATTGGCATGGTATATGCCCAGTGAAATAATGACATCTATGATGAGACGGCAGATTTTTTTGATTTAATCAGAATGGTGAAGGTCAATGAAAGGATAAAGCAAGCGGCTGCTCCAGCGGTTGTTCCCACTGCCCAGGATTCGGTAGACTGTTTTGCATAAATGCCCCAAAATGCCCAAGCCAGTACGAATCCAAATGCAGGTTGTTTTTGTTTGCCCACCATAAAGACACCCAGCACAAGGGCCACCAGTATCATGATCATGCTCCAGATTTGAGGTGACAAAGGTTCACCCTGCCAACCAAACCCAACGAGCAACGCGGTAACATTGGCGATGGTGGCTACACAGATCCAAGCCAGATAGACCACAAAAGCATGGAAAGTCCAAAGCCTGTAAAAGAAAGACATCTGGATTTTCATGGGTCGTATGGCAATGTACAAGCGTAAAAGGAGGAGCAAAAAAGCTACCATGATGGTGAGAGAAAGCCCCAGAAACAAATAATGCCATGCAACAATCCATCCTGCGTTGAGCAGGCAGGTTGCCCGGAAATAAGGTCCGGCTTTTTTGATGGTTGCCTTTGCTGCCTCATTGAATTTTCCAAAGGCAGCAAAAAGGCTGCAACAAACAAACCCTATCAATAGGAAATAAATAATTCCCCAAATTCCAAAGGTGAAGCCCGCAGGCACAAAGAAATTGGGATAAAAGCCTGAAATCTGACCAGTGTTGTAGCCATTGATGGGCAAAATATTGGCTAAGGCATTGACAGCCAGTACCAAAAAAAGACCTGCAACATTGAGCAATGCACTTGCGCGGAGACCCATTTTAGCTATTTAATTCATATAATTTACAACAATTTTTTGAAAATAACAGGGGTTTTTACGATTATCAAACAAAACAATATGCCATTTTCCCATGCTATCCCCATAGATAAAATACTATTCACATTAGTTTTACGTTATTCATTTTCAAATACCTAACGATTTTTCAACCTATGTTCAGCAACGAATCAGTCAATTTGCAAACACTCTCCAAGCGGGCATTTAACCTGCGTTGGGCTGCTGTTCCCGAGGGAACCATCCCCCTCACAGCTGCAGATCCTGATTTCCCTTGCGCTGAACCCATCAGGGAAGCTGTTGCAAAATATGCCAGGGATGGCTATTTCTCTTATGGACCAGCTGAGGGATTGCTAACTTTCAGGAACAGCCTTGCAAGCAATTACCTTGAAACCCGCAATGTTTCCTATCAAGCTGACCAAATCCTGCCTGTAGACAGTGCCGCTTTTGGCATCTACCTCACTTGCAAAACATATTTATCTGCTGGTGATGAGGCCATCATTTTTGACCCAGTAGACTTTCTTTTCCGGTATTCTGTAGAGGCAGTGGGCGCTACAGCCGTTGCCTTCCCAACACCGCAATCTCTTGATGCGATTGACTTTTCATCTCTTGAACCATACATCAGCGCAAAAACAAAAATGATTTGTTTGTGCAATCCTTTGAACCCGACAGGAAAGGTCTTCTCAAAAGAAGAGCTGAAGTCTTTGGGTGAAATCGCCATCAAGCATGATCTCATCATTCTCTCCGATGAAATTTGGAGTGATATCATCTTTGCTCCCCATGCTTTTACTTCCATTGCAAGTATAGATGAAGAAATTAAAAAAAGAACAATCACCATTACAGGATTCAGCAAGTCTTATGGACTTGCGTCTTTAAGGGTGGGTGCGGTATTTTGCCCTGATGCTGACAGTTTCTCAAATATTTTTGCAGCATCCCTCCATGCATCAACGGTTCATGGATGCAATGTTGCTGGACAAATTGCTGCAACAGCTGCGTTAGATGAATGCAAAGAATGGCTTGCCAATTTCGTTGACCATCTTCAGAAAATGCGTGACATCTGCGTAGCTGGTCTCAATGATATACAAGGAATTTCTTGCATGGCTCCACAGGGGTGTTATGTGGCTTTTGCTGATATTACTGGAACTGGAAAATCCAGCAGTGAAATCCAGCACATACTGATGAATGAGGCAAAGGTGGCAATAGTTCCGGGGCTCAAGCAATGGTTTGGCAATGGTTCAGAGGGGTTCATCAGACTGAGTTTTGCAACTTCATTTTTTATTTTAACAGAAGCCCTGGACCGGGTTAAAAAGACATTGAACTAAATGAAATATGTAATCATTGGCGGTGGTATTGGAGGCCTGACAATGGGCATCTTCCTTCACAAAAATGGGGAGCAGGTAGTTATAAACGAGCGGGAAAAAGATATCCCGAAAGGAGGTAATGCATTTCTGATGCATGCTGAAGGCTTATCTGTTTTAAAGGAACTCTTTCACGAATTTGACCCTTTGACCATGCCAGGCAAATTCATTAACCAGTTCAGCCTTCGCAAGCCAACTGATGAAGAAATCAGGTTCCAGAAACTTGAACCCTGGCAATGCATCAAAAGAATAGACATTATTGAATTCCTGTATAGCTTACTGCCTTCAGAAAAAATACAATATGGAAGGACTTTTTCTCATTTTATCTATGCCAGGAAAAAAGCAGTAGCGGCAGTTTTTACCAATGGTGATGTTGAATATGGTGATATTTTTATAGGTGCAGATGGGGGACAGTCTCAGGTAAGACAATCCATTTTTGGGAAAACCCCTTTCACACCTGTCGAAGTAAAGGAGGTGGTAGGACTCTTCAAAAGCCAAGAACTCACCAAAAGGCTTGGAACCCAGTTCACCAAGTTTCAACACGATAAAAAAAGCATTTCATTTGGCCTGATTCCTTCATCCGCATCAGAAGTGGTATGGTTTATCCAATATGATCCAACGATCATGGACATCAATGAGAAAAGTCCAGAAGCAATGGGCATTTTCTGCAAAGCATTGCTCAAAGAATTTCCTGCACTCGTTCAGGAAGTAATGGAGGCCGATGACTTTACATCAGCTTATATCTGGCATACCAAAGATTTTGACCTGCTCCCTTCGTTTCACAAAAACAATGTTGTGCTGATTGGCGATGCTGCACATCTGGCACTTCCATTTTCAAGTGCGGGTACAACGAATGCACTTGTTGATGCCCATACACTGCACACATTGCTGATGCAAAACACAGACACAAGAGTGGCGTTTAAAAAATATCATAAGCTAAGGGCCGAACATATTGAAAAACAAATCCAGCTGGGCAGGGATATCAAAAAAGATTTTCTGAATCCGCAAGAAAGAGATCACGATAAGATGCGCCTTCCCCTCATTACCAAGCAGGAAAGGGCTTTCAAGAAAATAAAAAAATCGAAAGAAATCAGCATCCTTTATTACACAGATCCCATTTGTTCTACCTGTTGGGGTATTCAACCACAGTTGAGAAAATTGCAACTTGAATATGGTGACCATATAAACATTGAATACAAAATGGGCGGACTCCTGCCCTCATGGGACAATTTTAACCGGTTTGGGATAACAAAACCTTCTGATGTTGCAGCACATTGGGAAGAGGTTTGTTCGTTTTACCAAATGCCCATCAACCAAAACATTTGGTTGGAAGATCCTTTGCCTTCGTCCTACCCACCATCCATTGCATTCAAGGCAGCACAAATTCAGGATACCGAAAAAGCAATACTATTTTTAAGAAAAATCAGGGAGATGGTTTTCCTGGAAAATAAAAATATCGTCAAGAAGGAGTTTCTGCATGCTGCTGCTTTTGAGGTAGGACTTGATGCAGCAAGATTGATGAGGGATCTGGAAGGCAAAGCACAAAGCTTGTTCAGAGAAGACCTGATGCTTGCAGATCGATTAAATGTGAAAGAGTTGCCAACCTTGTTTTTTTCCAACCAAGAAGGTTTTCAATTGACATTGAATGGCTACCAGCCTTATGAGAGTTTTGAAAAAATCTTAAAGCAGCTGCACCCTGGAATTAAAAAATCCAAATACAATAAATCTGCTGATTTTCTTTTTAATCAATTTCATTCGATGACATCAAAAGAGTTTTCTTTTCTCAGGGATGAAAAAGAAAAAGAGGCAAGTTGTGTTTTGCAGGATCTATATGCGCAAAAAAAGATTTCACAACTTGAAAGTACTTCAGGCAACATGTGGATCAGTAATTTTGTACCTGCAGCAGCAGAACAAACAGCTTAGTCCACACACCTGAATCCGGTATGTTCCAAACCGGTATCTGTTGC
>JBJOOI010000165.1:0-4440 GCA_046051375.1 Bacteroidota bacterium
TGAGCACTATCCAGTATTTGATTGTGCCAATAAATGTGGTAAGAAAGGTGAGCGCTACATCCATGCCCATGGCCATATCTACATGATGGCAGCAACACAGCCTTTCCTAAGTGGTGCCATCTCAAAGACCATCAACCTTCCCAACGAAGCAACCATCAGCGAGATATCTGATTGCTACCAGCTCAGCTGGGAGCTTGGCCTCAAGGCTTGCGCCCTCTACCGCGATGGCTCCAAACTCAGTCAACCCCTGAGTAACAAGAGCGATAGCAAAGCCACTGAAGAGGAAGCCGAAGAAGCCGCAATTGCATCAACCGATAGTCCGTTCATCGACGTGAGCAAGCTCACTGTTGAAGAGTTGCTAAATGAATTGCAGAAAAGGATGCAGGCATCACCGGATACTAAGCTCAAGCGTCAGCTTTCAAGAATTGTAGAGCGCAAGACACTTCCTGCCAAGAGAAGGGGCTATACCCAAAAGGCGAAAATCAATGGGCAGGCCATCTTCCTCAGGACAGGAGAATACAGCGACAATACACTGGGAGAAATCTTCATTGACCTTGCAAAAGAAGGTTCTACCCTTCGCAGTCTGATGAACTGTTTCGCAATCTCCATCTCTGTGGGCTTGCAGTATGGTGTTCCATTGGAAGAGTTTGTTGAAAAGTTTGTTTTCACCAAGTTTGAACCAGCAGGAATGGTGGATCATCCAAACATCAAATCAACCACTTCCATCGTAGACTTTGTATTCCGTGCACTTGCCTATGAGTACCTCGGCAGAACAGACCTCGTACACGTGCTCGACAAGCCTGAGGTGATGAACACGGGAAACGATGACTGGGATGACAACAGCCCAAGGTTTGAAAGTGATTCAAAACCAGAACTTTCAGATGTAAGGGTAGTGGCTACCAACAGCACAGTGTCTGCACCAAAAGCCCAGAAGGCCCCTGCTGCGGTGAAAACTGAAAACAGCACACAGGAATTCATGAAGAGCATGCAAAGCGATGCGCCGGCTTGTTCCACCTGCGGACACATCACCGTAAGAAGCGGCACCTGTTACAAATGCCTCAATTGTGGGAACAGCATGGGCTGTAGCTAAATCATACATGTGAAACTGAACATACGTTACAACAAAGGAATGGTACTGCAGGCACTGCGGTACCATTTCATTTCCAGGAGGGAAATCAAACTGCTGATGATTCTGGTCAATGTTTTTGCATTATTGGCCGCTGCGCTTTATGCATTTAAGTTGATTTCTCCTTTGCCTTTCCTCATGAGTTCGGTGCTCTGGATTTCCATGATGGTGGCCTTTTGGATCTGGCTACCTGCCATGATCTACCGGAAGAGCAAGACCTTTAAAGACGAATTTACCATCTCTATTGAGGAGAACCATTTCTTTATTGAAACCGCAAATGGGCAGAAAAGCTGGGCCTGGAGGGAGTTTAGCAGTTATTACGAGACACCAGGTTTTTTTCACCTCTATTTTGACAGCAAATCATTTTTCCTGATACCCAAGGATGCATTTCCTGAGCAGGAGCAGCTGGACATGGCAAGGACAATTTTCAGGGAGCACATCAAAAAAGGTTAAATCAGGTTCTTGCTCATCTGCACATGGGGGATGCCCACCTCGCTGAATTCATCGCCTCCAGCAGCATATCCCAGTTTTTCATAAAAGCCGATGGCTGTTTTTCTGGCATGCATCATCACTTGCTTTGCTCCGGAATCCTTGGCCAGGTTCTCCGCAAAATGCATGATGGCTGCACCCACACCGTTTCGCTGCATCCTCTGGTCAACGGCCATTTGCCTCAGTTGGAAGGTGTCAGGCTCCTTTCTGGTGAGTATACAACAGGCGAGGATGTCATCCTCTTCAAAGGCACCAATCAGCAAATCATTTTTGTCCCTGTCAAGATCTTCTTTGGAATAAGTCAGTCCAAGCGGTTTTCTCAACACTGATTTTCTCAGTTCAATCATTTTGTCGTACTCCTTGGAACCGTGGTCTATGATTTTTATTGCCATCCTACAAGTTAATTCATTGGGTAATTACAAAAAACTTCAGCCCATCTTTTTTGTCTGAAAACAGTGGATAAATAACTTTTTTTTTCAGATACGTCATTATTGTCTGATAATCAGTGATTTGTCATATTTCTCCTTAGAAAAATAAATGAATAGAAATCTTCAAGAAAAATTGTTTTTATCTCAAATAGTTTATTTTTGCCCCCAATAAACCAAAAAATACAATCATGTCAGACATTGCAACAAGGGTAAAGAAAATTATTGTTGACAAACTTGGTGTTGATGAGAACGAAGTTACACCTGAGGCTTCTTTTACGAATGATCTCGGAGCAGATTCTCTGGACACAGTTGAACTGATCATGGAATTCGAAAAAGAATTCAATATCTCTATTCCTGATGAACAAGCTGAAACCATTACAACTGTAGGTCAAGCGGTAACTTATCTGGAAGAGCACGCAAAGTAATAGGTACTCCCTCATTATTATTGTTATTTATGGAACTGAAAAGAGTAGTCATCACCGGACTTGGTGCCATCACCCCCATTGGCAATACCGTACAGGATTATTGGAATGGTTTGCTGAATGGTGTATCCGGTGCAGACCGCATAACACTCTTTGATGCTTCCAAATTCAAAACACAATTTGCCTGTGAGGTAAAGGGGTTTGATCCGGTTGCTTATCTTGACAAGAAAGAGGCAAGGAAGGTCGATCGCTTTACCCAATTGGCTATTGTATCCAGTGATGAGGCCATTAAAAATGCCGGCATTTCAAAGGACAATGTCAATCCAGACAGAACTGGTGTTATTTTTTCCAGCGGTATAGGTGGTTTGCTTACTTTTCAGGAAGAAGTGATGGCCTATGCCAAGGGCGATGGAACACCAAGGTTCAATCCTTTCTTCATTCCTAAAATGATTCTTGACATTGCAGCTGGCCATATCTCCATGCGCCATGGCTTCAGGGGTCCGAATTTTGCTGTAGTCAGTGCCTGTGCATCTTCCACCCACGCACTTATTGAAGCCTTTCATTACATCAAGCTTGGAAAAGCCGATGTGATGGTTGCCGGCGGTTCTGAAGCCGTTGTATGCGATGCTGGTGTAGCTGGCTTCAATGCCATGAAAGCACTCAGCGAACGCAACGATGATCCTAAAACTGCTTCAAGGCCTTTCGATAAAGACAGGGATGGGTTTGTCATGGGTGAAGGAAGTGGAGCCGTTGTACTCGAGGAGTTGGAACATGCCATCCGCCGTGGAGCCACCATTTATGCTGAAATTGCGGGCGCAGGTGCAACCGCCGATGCTTACCATATCACAGCCCCTCACCCCGAAGGACTGGGAGCGCTCAATGTAATGAGGGCTTCATTGGAAGAAGCAGGTATGAAACCTGAAGACATTGATTATATCAATGTACATGGAACCTCCACTCCCCTTGGAGATATTGCCGAAACAAAGGCCATCCTAGGTGTTTTTGGAGACCATGCCTACGACTTGAGCATCAGCTCAACAAAATCCATGACAGGACATTTATTGGGTGCTGCAGGTGCCGTTGAGGCCATCGCCTGTATCAATTCAGTTATACACGATATCGTTCCGCCTACCATCAATCACTTTACAGATGATGATGGACTGGATCCGAAACTTGATTTTACTTTCTGGAAGCCAAAACAAAGGACCGTAAGGGCTGCACTCAGCAATACATTTGGTTTTGGTGGACACAATGCATCTATCATTGTAAAGAAGTATCTTTAATGTCGTCAAGCCTTCAGCTGGTTTGTTGAAGGTGCCCCAACGCATGAACAGATAAACATCCTCGGTTGCTTTACAGGTTATATTATATTTTTAGTAGCGGGAAAAAAAAGCATTTTCTCAATCAACTCTGCAACCTGCTTGGTTTTGTTCCAGGCAAGGCAAGTATCTATATTGCTGCACTTTCCCATCGCTCTGTAAAGGAAAGAACTTCAGAAAACAATGAAAGGCTTGAATACCTGGGAGATGCTATCCTAGGAGGAATTGTAGCCGATTATCTTTTCATGAAATATCCCTACAAAGGGGAAGGTTTTCTTACCGAGATGCGAAGCAAGATGGTGAACAGGCAGATGTTGAATGATATTGCCATCAAGATGGGCCTGAAAAAAATCACTTCTTTCAACAAACAGGATAACTCCCTTAAGTCCAGCCAGATTTTTGGGAATGCGCTTGAGGCACTGGTTGGCGCAGTTTACATCGATAAGGGATACCGAAAGACCAAATCATGGGTCATCAAAAAAATCATCATTCCCCATCTTTTCATGGAAGAGCTTGAGCATGTTGAGATCAACCAGAAAAATAAACTATATAGCTGGGCAAACAAAGGCGGTAAAATGCTCGAATTTGACACATTGGAAGAACGCATGGAAAACGGCAGGCGTTTGTTCAGGGTTGGAGCGGTTGTTGACGGCGAA